>DATGLO010000479.1:0-4608 GCA_035294105.1 Allostellaceae bacterium | reverse complement strand
GAGCTCGTCGGGCGAAAAGCTTTCGTTGACATAGCGCAGCACCATCCAATCGACGCTGCCGAAGCGGGCATTAATGTCGCCGGCTTTTGCCGCGAGCTCGCTGCGGACGCGCCGATAGCTTTCGACCTCGGAACGCGTCGGCGGCGTGATCTGCAGGAACGACACGCGCTTGCGCTCGTCGGGATAGAGCGTCAGGAACTGCTCGTAGGACTCGAAGCGCAGCGGCAGACCTTTGCTGTAGTCGAGACGATCGACGCCGATGACGAGGCTGCCGTCATGCAGATCGTGACGCATGCGGTTGAGGCGCCGCGTCTTGTGATTGCGCTCGGCCGATTTCGCGAACCGCTCCACGTCGACGCCGATCGGGAAGACGCCGATCTGCACGCGTTTATTACCGAAGCGCAGCGTCGTCTGGCCGGTCAGGGTCGCGGATAGCTCGGTGGTTGCGTAATCGCGGAAGCGCAAGACGTCGTTGCCGGTCTGGAAGCCGACGAGATCGTAGGCGGAGAGGCTTTTCATGATTTGCCGGTGCTGCGGCATGCAGCCGAGCACCGAGGCGGTCGGGAAGGGCGTATGCAGAAAAAAGCCGATCGGGTTGGTGAGACCGCGCCGCCGCAGGCATTCGCCGAGCATGAAGAAGTGATAGTCGTGGATCCAGATCAGCGCGTCCAGCTCGGCGACGCGCGCGACCGCTTCCGCCATCAGGTCGTTGATCGCGGCATAGGCCTGAAAGTAGCGCTGGTCATAATGCAAAAGGTCGGCACGATCGTGCAGGATCGGCCAGATCACCGCATTCGCCATGCCGTTGTAGAAATGACGATAGGGCGTCGCCGGAAAATCGACGGTGATCAGCTTGCCCGCGCCGATATCCTTGGCGTGGACAAAGTCGTCCGACGGACTCTCCTTCGTATGCTTGGCGCTGCTGCCAACCCACCACGCGCCGTTCTTGTCCGTCGCTACATAGAGGGCGGCGGCGAGGCCCCCCGGCATCGCGCCGCCGCGGCTCGGCTCGGCGACGCGGTTGGACACCAGGATCGTTTGCATCTTACTCCATCCTCCATTGCCACAGCGCCGGCGCTTTGTTCGCGCCCATTCGTCCGCGCCCGACAAGTTCCCTCGGCGCTTCCCCTCGGGTTGCGCCGCTTCTCTTACGTGCCCGGCTCTTACGTGCCCGGCGCTTGCACCGTGATCTCGACACGGCGGTTGCGCGGCTCGTTCACACCGGGCCCGGTCTGCACGGCGAGATCGTTCTCGCCGACGCCGTTGGTCGCGATCTCGCCGGCCGGAATCCCGTCATGAATAAGCTCGGCTTTGACCGCGGCCGCGCGGCGGCGCGACAGTTGCAGGTTGTAACTCGCCGTGCCGACCGTATCGGTGTGCCCGGTCGCGACGATGTTCGTCGCATTGCCGGCTTTGGCGTTTTGCGCGGCCTGCTGGACGACTTGTCGCGCATCCGGGGTCAAGGTGGCACGGTCGAACTCGAAGTAAACCTCATAGGGCCGTGCCGCCGGGGGCGGCGCGGGCGGAGGCGGCGGGCTGGCCGCGGCGGCCTCGGGTTGCGGCGGCGGCGGCGCCGGCGGCGGAGCGTTGAATTCGTAGCGATAGGTCGCGAGGAAGCTGTGGTTGTCGAGATCCCCGGCATGGGCGCTGCCGCCCGCCACGGTCGGGAAGCTCGCGTTGTGGACGACCATATAGCGATAGTCGACGCCGATCTTCTGGTTGGGCTTCAGCGCATAGTCGAGGCCGCCGATCGCTTGATACGCGAAGCGGTTGGTCGAGCCCGAGACATTGTTGCCAGAAGGCGCGACCGATCGGTCCCACACATTCGCGTCGCCGACACCGACGCCGATATGCGGCGTGAGCGGAAGCCAGGGTGTCTGGAAATTGTTGAAGTCATAGAGGACGTTGCCCATCAACGTCGCGCTTTGCATATGGCTGCCCGCCTCGACGCCGTTGACGCGGTCGACCTGGTTGTTGCGGTAACCCGGCTCGACCTCGACGCGCAAGCCATTGCCGAAGCCGTATCCCAGATCGAGGGTGCCGACAAAACCCGGATCGTAAGTATCGGTGCTGTTGCCGCCGCCGTTCCGGAAGCGATTGCCCTCTTCCAGGTTCATGCCGGCGGCGCCGCCGATGTAGAAGCCGTTGGTCGGCTGGCTTTGTGCATGGGCACCAGACGCGCCCGTTGCTGCGAGCGCGACCGCACCGGCTCCGGCCACCGCTAAGCGGCGAAACGAGCGGTTTTTCACGGAAATACGCGGATTTTCGCAAATGAACAACGCCATTGAACCCCGTCCCCTGACTGTGACGACCGCGAAAATTATGCAGTTGCGAAGCGGGCGAAATGGTGGCCGCTTCAAGAAAAACGATGGCCAAGGGGGGCGCGGATTCCGCCTTTTTTTTGCCTTATTCTGCGTGGGTTTTTCTTTTTTGTGCCTTATTTTGCATGGCTTTTCTGCGTGCCGCGCAGCTTCTTTTCGTGCAATTTACGCAATTCGGTCTTTGTGCGGGCGAGGATACGCCGCCGCTCCGCCGGTAATTGGCGGCCGCCGCGATTGATGTAGAAATTGAGCATCGACATCGCCGACTGGTAGGGCTTTGCCTTGCGGCGCCGGCTGCGATCGGCCGAACGCTGCAGCGAGCGCGCGATCCGTTTCGGGTCGCGCCAAGTGAATACGCGCGGCGTCAGATCGAGGGCGTCGCTCTCGCGCGTGACGCGGCGCGACCACTTCCGAGGACGGCTCGCGGGTTTAGCGGCGCGTTTCGTCGCCATGGCTTCAACTCCGACATGTTTCGTGTCTTTAACGGCGCGCCCTTGTCTTCGTTCACGTAAAAGCCAGGAACTCGAACGAATGCCGCCCCGTTTAGTCGAGGGAGCGCGGCGCCGGCGCCGACGCGTGTTCCTAACACAATCGTTAGAATTGAGAGGATGCAATGGCTTTTGAACTCCCACCGCTGCCCTATGGCAAAGATGCGCTCGAGCCCGCCATGTCGGCGAAGACTCTCGATTTCCATCACGGAAAGCACCACAAGGCCTATGTCGACACGCTCAACAAGCTGGTCGAGGGTACGCCGATGGCGAGTCAATCGCTCGAGGACATCATTCGCGCGACGGCAAAAGACGAATCGAAGACGCAAATCTTCAACAACGCGGGCCAGGCGTGGAATCACGACTTCTTCTGGCGCGGCATGAAGCCGAAGGGCGGCGGCAAGCCCCAGGGCGATCTCGCCACCCGCATCGATCAGGCTTTCGGCGGCATCGACAAGTTCCAGCAGCAGTTCGCCGAAGCGGCGCAGACCCAATTCGGCAGCGGCTGGGCATGGCTCGCGCTCGAGAACGGCAAGCTCAAGGTGATGAAGACGCCGAACGCGGTCAATCCGCTCGCCAGCCACGGCATTCCGCTGCTGACCTGCGATGTGTGGGAGCACGCTTATTATCTCGATTATCAGAACCAGCGCGCCGCCTTCGTGAAGGCATTCCTCGAGCATCTCATCAACTGGGATTTCGTCGCCGAGAATCTGGCGCGCCATCACGGGAGCGCGGCCGCCTAGGCGATGCCCGGAACGATCGAACAGGTTCTACGTTGAGACGACGCCGGCGGGCGCGCCTGCGCTCGCCGCTTCGTCATGCGCCCGCGAAGGAGCGAGAACATGGAGATAACGGCGCCGGGCGACGAAATCGGCGACATTCTTGTCCCGTGGATGCACTATCATGCGAGGCCGGCTCGGCCGCCGCAGCCTGCTTGCTCGGCATCGAGGCGGCAAGAGCGGCGTAACCGAAAGCAGCGGGCGGGATCATGCAGCTCGGGGTCATCGGATTAGGACGGATGGGCGGCAACATCACCCGCCGTCTCACGGAGCATGGGCATCAATGCGTCGTTTTCGATCGCGACGCCAAGGCGGTGCAGGCGCTTGCGGGCGGAGGGGGAAAAGGCCCGATTGCCGCAGCATCGAGCCTCGACGATCTGGTCAAGCAATTGAGTCCGCCGCGTGCGGTGTGGGTGATGCTGCCGGCCGGCCGTGCCACCGAAGAGACGGTGACAAGCCTCGCGGCGCTCTTGCAGAGCGACGACGTGGTCATCGACGGCGGCAATTCCTTCTGGCAGGACGATATCCGCCGCGCCAAGCAGGTCGCGGCGCGCGGCATCCACTATGTCGATGCCGGCACCAGCGGCGGAATTTGGGGCTTGGAGCGCGGCTATTGCTTGATGATCGGCGGCGAGAAAGCGATCGTCGACCGTCTCGATCCGATCTTCGCCGTGCTCGCGCCCGGCAGCGGCGATATTCCGAAGACGCCGCATCGCGAGAAACGCGATCCGCGGCCGGAGAAAGGCTATCTCCATGCCGGCCCGGTCGGCGCCGGCCATTTCGTCAAGATGGTGCATAACGGCATCGAATATGGGCTGATGCAGGCCTATGCCGAGGGCTTCGAGATACTCGAGAAGGCGGCAAGCGAGGCCTTGCCGCCTGACCGCCGCTTCAACCTCAATCTTCCGGATATCGCCGAGGTGTGGCGGCGCGGCAGCGTGATTTCGTCGTGGCTTCTCGACCTCACGGCGGCGGCGCTTGCCGAGGACGAAGGCCTCGATAATTTCACCGGCTATGTCG
>DATGLO010000478.1:0-3720 GCA_035294105.1 Allostellaceae bacterium | reverse complement strand
ATCCTCCCATGGACACATACAGCACCAGCCGCACCGCCGATCCCGTCGTTACCGAGATCGTGCGCAATGCCGTCATCTCGATCACCGGCGAGATGAAGACCAATCTCATGCGCACGGCCTACAACACCATCATCTACGAGGCGCTCGACTTCACCACCGGGCTGTTCACGACGAAGGGCGAGACCGTCTCGATCGGCCTCGGCCTGCCGATGTTCATCCGCGGCATGGCGGAGACGGTGAAGAAGAAGATCGCGCATTTCGGCCTCGATAAGATGGCGCCGGGCGACATCCTCATCACCAACGACGCCTATACCACCGGCTCGCACTTGAACCACGTCACCCTGACCCTGCCGGTCTTCCACAAGAACGAGCTGTCGGGCTTTGCCTGCTGCATGGCGCATTGGCTCGATATCGGCGGCGCGCTGCGCGGCGCGGGCAGCGACATCTATTCCGAAGGGCTGCAGATCCCGATCCTCAAATATCAGGATGCCGGCGTCGTCAATCAGGACCTCGTCGATATCATCCGCATGAATGTGCGGATTCCGCATCGCGCGATGGGCGATCTGCGCGCGCAGGTCGCGGCGGTCAGGACCGGCGACCGGCTTTTCCAGCAGCTCTTGGGCCGCTATGGCCGCAGCGAGGTGCTCGACGCCATCCAGAACGTGATGGATCACTCGGAGCTGAAGGCGCGCGCCCGCACGCAGACGATTCCCGACGGCGAATACAGCGCCGAAAGCTATATGGATGACGACGGCGTCGATGTCGGCAAGAAGGTACCGATCAAGGTTAAGGTGATTGTCGCCGGCGACGAGATGACCATCGACTTGAGCGATGTCTCGAGCCAGGTGCGCGGCTTTTACAATTCCGGCCGCACCACAGGCTTCGGCTGCACCCAGGTGGCCTATAAATGCTTGACCTCGCCGACCGATTATCCGGTGAACGACGGCAGCTTCAGGAGCCTCAAATCCATCGTCCCCGAAGGCAAGGTGGTGAGCGCGGTGCGGCCGGCGCCGATGCGCAAATGGATGACCTATCCGATGACGGTGATCGACACCGTGTTCAAGGCGCTCGCCCCCGCGATCCCCGATCGCGTCATCGCCGGCCATCACGCCGACCTGCTCTCGGTCAACGTCTTCGGCACCAACCCCAAGACCAAGGAATTCTTCATCGGCGGCACGAGCCTGCCGGGCGGCGGCTGGGGCGCGAAGAAGAACGAGGACGGCGTGTCGGCGACGGTGTGCATCAACGACGGCGACACGCATAACAGCCCCAACGAGCAGACCGAGGCGAAATTTCCGATCGTCGTCGAGAACTACGCGCTCATCCCCGACAGCGGCGGCGCCGGCAAGTTCCGCGGCGGGCTCGGCGTCGAGCGCATCTCTCGCGCGCGCTCGACGATCACCGTCAACAGCCAGATCGACCGCGTCCATTGCAAGCCCTGGGGCCTCGAAGGCGGCCGCGAAGGCGCCGGCAACGAGCTTGCCGTGCGCAAGGGCCGTAACGGCCAATGGAACGAGGATTTCAAGAACGCGAAGGTCATCTTCGAATTGAAGAACGACGGCGACGCCTTCCGCATCCGCGCCGGCGGCGGCGGCGGTTACGGCAACCCATGGGAGCGGCCGATCGAAAAAGTGCGCGAAGACGTGCGCCAGGGCTATGTGTCGGTGAAGGCGGCGGCGGAGCTCTACGGCGTGATCATCGACGGCGAGACGCTCGTCGTGGACGAGAAGGCGACGGAGAAGCGAAGGGCGGAGATGGCGAAAGCGACTTAGCTAGCGGTTTCTAGATTTATACGTTCCCGTCATCCGGTGGAGGAATCTTTGGCCACCATTGAGTAATTTCATCGCATGCTTCTTCCAATTGTTGACGCCGTCGCTTGTAACTTTTCGGCGGAAGAAATGCCGTCGCCGTCGGAACATCTATAGCGCGACATAGACGCAAATCTGGCTGCCCCATTGTGCTCAAATGATATTCGCAATGCCGTGGGCCAAGCCGAGTTGAAAATGGGGTCAGAGTCGATTTTATCTCTCCGCCGTCACGCCGCGCGCACGACGAAATCGACATGGATTTCGTCGTAGGGGAAAACGATCTTTCCGTCCTTGTCGCGATCGAGCACGCCGGCCTTGAGCAGCGCCTGCACGTCGCCGTGAACCGATGTCACGTCGCGGCGGGCGCGCCGCGCGATGGCGCGCACGCCCAGCGGTCCCGCGCCGGTCATGGCGTGCACGATCTCCCAGCGCTTCGGCGTCAGGACCTTTCATAATAATTCGAGGCTGGCAAAGCCGATGAACGCGCCTTGCTTCTCGTCGCGCCCCTTCGACGCGCTCAGGGGCGCGGCGCATCCGCGCCCGCGCTTCGCCGATCGAGGCGACGCCGATGGTTACGGTGTTCATGGCGGCCTCCGATCTTCCCGGGAAGGCGCTATCGGTCGACATGCGCCCGCGCTTGCGCAGGATGCATCACGCTCAAGACACGATTTCTTCGGCAGCACGATCGACCAAATAGTAGACCATATAAGCGAAGCGCCGCGTCACGAGCTTGCGCACACCGTCGGTTGCTTCCGCCCGGCCGAGTTGCGGGAACAGCAGCAAAAGCTGCAGGCTGTCGTAGACCGCGTTTCGCACCGCCTCGGCGGCGGCAGGATTCTCGGTTCGGATGAAGTCGGCGATATGAGTGAGGTTTTCGGTCGCGCGTGGCGTGAAGCGCAGCTTCATTATTTCTCGAAGCAGCGGAACGCGGCTTCCACGTCCGCGTCGGTCGCGAATTCGCGGCGCCGCGCCTGCGCAAGACCTTCGAGAACATCGGGCAGATGCGCCGGGTCGATGGCTTCGAGGCCGGCGTCACGGTCGGCGAGGCTCAATATCGCATGCGCGATTTCGTCCTGCTCGGCAGGCGGCAGGGTACGAACGACGGCCAGCGCTTTTTCAAGAAGCTCGGTCATGGATAGAGATTAAGCCCTTCGGGCGTTTTCGGGCAGCGGGCGCTTCAAGCCGGAGCGGGAGCGATGAAACGGCGGGTAAAGGCCGAAAAGAGCAGCGGCACTGTCTTTGCCGATCTGGGCGTGCCGGATGCGGAGGCGCATTTTTTGAAGGCGCAGATCGTCGCCGAGATTTACCGGCTGACGACCGAGGTGAAGCTCACCCAGACGGCGGCCGGCGCGCGCATGGGCATCAGCCAGCCGGAGGTCTCGCGCCTCTTCAACGGCAATTTCCGCGAATACTCGATCGATCGCCTGATGGGCTTCTTGACCGCCTTCGATCGCGACGTCGAGATCGTGGCGCGGCCGCATAAGCGCAAGACCGCGCGCAAGGGCGGCCGCATCGTGTTTATCCCCGAGGCGGCCTAACCAGCGGTCTCAATTCATTTGCGCGCGCGGGCGATGGCTTCTTCCGCAAGGTTTCCTAAAATAATCGCTCAAGGATTCCGTGCTGTCGAAGCTGCGATGGCGACCGGCGGCGATGGCATCGAGCCCGACCTTCGCGGCCTCGCGGAACGCTTTGAGCTTCGCCTGATCCTCGAACTCGCTCATCTTGGTCCCGCCAACAACCGCATCACCGTTCGCGGCTCGCGATCGATCGCTTGCAAGAGCACGAGCGCCGGGCCATCGGGCATGCGGCGTCCCTGTTCCCAATTGCGCAAGGTGTGCGGCGAGATACGAAAGGTCTTGGCGAAGCGCTCTTGCGAGAGACCAGTCTTCGCACGGATGGCGACGACATCGAC
>DATGLO010000477.1:0-3214 GCA_035294105.1 Allostellaceae bacterium | reverse complement strand
CCGAGAGCAAAGACGAAGGCGCGCGGCTCGAAGCCGAAGCAGCGCAGCTCAAGATTGAGATCGACGCTCTGCTCGCCGGCATTCCCAACATCCCGCTCGACGATGTCCCCGACGGCAAGGACGAGCACGACAACAAGCTCGTCCGCATGCATGGCACGCCGCGCGACTTCGCCTTCGCACCGAAGGATCACGTCGCGCTCGGCGAAGGCTTGCGGCAGATGGACTTCGCGCGTGCCGGCAAGCTCTCGGGCGCGCGCTTCGTCGTCCTGAGCGCGGGTCTCGCGCGGCTCGAGCGCGCGCTGGCCGCGTTCATGCTCGATCTTCACACCCGCGAGTTCGGCTATACCGAGGTCGCACCGCCGCTGCTCGTGCGCGACGAAACGGCTTACGGCACCGGCCAGCTGCCGAAATTCGCCGACGATCTCTTTCGCACCACGACGGGCCTCTGGCTCATCCCGACCGCCGAAGTGCCGCTGACCAATCTCGTCGCCGGCGAAATCCTCGAGGAAGCGAAGCTGCCGCTGCGCTTCACCGCCTGGACGCCGTGCTTCCGCTCCGAGGCGGGCGCAGCCGGCAAGGACACGCGCGGCATGATCCGCCAGCATCAGTTCAATAAAGTCGAGCTCGTCTCGATTGTGCATCCCGACAAGGCGGGCGAGGAGCATGAGCGCATGACCCGATGCGCCGAGGAAGTGCTGAAGCGCCTCGATCTACCCTATCGCGTAATGCTGCTGTGTGCCGGCGACATGGGCGCCGCGTCGCGCAAGACCTATGACATCGAAGTGTGGTTGCCCGGCCAGAGCGCCTATCGCGAGATTTCGAGCTGCTCGCAATGCGGCGAGTATCAGGCGCGGCGCATGAATGCGCGCTTCAAGCCGAAAGAGGGGAAAGGCAATCGCTTCGTCCACACGCTCAACGGCTCGGGGCTGGCGGTCGGCCGCACGCTGATCGCCGTTCTCGAAAATCATCAGCAGGAAGACGGTTCCATCGCGATCCCGTCGGCACTCCGGCCGTTCATGGGAGGGGTGGAGGTTTTGCGCCCCGATGGGTGAGGGCCTCGATCTTAGACGCACGCGCATCCTCGTTTGCAATGATGACGGTATCGAGGCGCCGGGCATCAAGCTGCTGGCGCGCATTGCGCAACAGTTGAGCGATGATGTCTGGGTTGTCGCGCCCGAGCAGGAACAAAGCGGCGCCAGCCATTCGCTCACGCTGCAGCGCCCGCTCCGCGTTCGTCAGGTCGGACGCCGGCGCTTTGCGGTCGACGGCACGCCCACGGATTGCGTGCTGCTCGCCGTTAACGCCGTTTTGAAAGATGTCGGCCCGCCGGCCCTCGTGCTGTCCGGCATCAACGGCGGCGGCAACATGGGCGAGGATGTGACCTATTCCGGTACCGTCGCTGCGGCAATGGAAGCGAGCCTCTTGGGGATGAAGGCGATCGCGCTGAGCCAGCACATCCCGGAAGATCGCAAGGTCGATTGGTCGACGGCGGCGGAGTGGGCGCCGAAAGTGATCCGCCGGCTCGCCGCGCTGCCCTGGCCTTCGGGGACGCTCTACAACGTGAATTTCCCCGCGCTCAAGCCGCGCGCCGTCAAAGGCATCGCGCCTGCGGCGCAGGGCGGGCGCAAGATCGGCGATCATCTCCTTCGCCGTCTCGATCCGCGCGGCCGGCCGTATTACTGGATCGGGCCGCAACGCGACGAGGAACATACGCGACCGGGCAGCGACGTGCATGCCGTCGCCGAGGGCTACGTCGCGGTGACGCCCGTGTTCCTCGACATGACCAATCGGCGCGCGCTATCCACATTGCGTAAGGCGCTGGTGTGAGTTTTGTCGCATGAATGGACGCGATGCTGTGGGGCGGCTGATCGAGCAGCTTCGCGCTGAAGGCATTAGCGATGAGCGCGTGCTGAAAGCGATTGCCCAGGTACCGCGCGAGGCCTTCGTGCCGCCGACCTTTCGCGACCGCGCTTACGAGAACGTCGCCTTGCCGATCGGCCACGGCCAGACGATCAGCCAGCCCTACATCGTCGCGCTGATGACCCAAGCGCTCGAATTGGGCGATCGACATATGGTTCTCGAGATCGGCACCGGCTGCGGCTACCAGGCCGCTGTATTGGCGCAGCTCGCGCGCCGCGTCTTCACGGTCGAGCGCCACCGCGCGTTGGCGAAAAGCGCGGAAGAACGGCTGAAATCGCTGCGCATCAGCAACGTCACGGTTCGCTTCGGCGACGGCACCAAGGCGTGGCCCGAGCAGCCGAGCTTCGATCGCATCATCGTCACTGCCGCCGCGGCCACGGTGCCGGACGCGCTGATGGAAAGCCTCGGCGAGGGCGGGGTGCTGGTGGCCCCGGTCGGCGAGGAAACGCGCGATCAGATGCTGATGCGCCTGCGCCGTACCGCCGAAGCCTGGCACAGCGAAGAGCTTTGCCCGGTGCGCTTCGTGCCGCTGGTCGCCGGCCTGCCGCGCGGCGCCTTGCGCCACTAAGCGCGCGTTAAGTTGTCGGCGATTGGCGCGTCTTGGCATAAACTTGCGCCATGACGCGCTTCAAGCCGCTTGCGACGGTGATCGCGCTGGTTGCGCTTGCGGCCATCGCGGGCTGCGAGCGCCATGGTCCGCCCGCGCCGCTGTCCTTTCCGGATGACGCGCAGGCGTCCAGCCGGTCGCCGCCGCCGGCGCTCGTGCCGCAAGAGCACCTGCCGCATCCCGATGAGATCGTCGTCGCGAAGGGCGAGACGCTTTATACGATTTCGCGCCGCTACGACGTTCCGCTGCGCTCGATCATCGATGCCAATCATCTCGCTCCGCCGTTTCAGGTTGCGGCCGGCACCAAGCTCACCTTGCCGCAGGAGCGGTTTCACACCGTCCGGCAAGGCGACACGCTTTACGGCATCGCGCGAACCTATGGCGTCGATGTCAGCTCGCTCGCAAGCCTCAATCACCTGAGCGCGCCCTACGCGATCCATGCCGGGCAGACGCTTTATCTCCCGGCTCCGGTCGAGCCCGAGGACAAAGCCGCCGCCGCGGCGGCGGAGACGACAACAGCAGCGGCAAGCGCCGAGGCGCCCCCAGCGCCCGGGCAAAAGCCCGAAGTGCCGGCGCCCGCCGGCCAGGCGCCACCGCCGCAAAAGCCGGATCGAACGAGCGCGAAGGAAGCCGCGGCTGCGCCGCCGCCCGCCGAAGCGAAACCGCCGCCGCCGCGCGCCGGCAAAG
>DATGLO010000476.1:0-2518 GCA_035294105.1 Allostellaceae bacterium | reverse complement strand
AAGCCGCCGCATTCGCATCTCTTCGAGCGCTGCTTCCTGCGCTCGGCGGCGCTGCTCGACGCGCTCGAGGGCGCCGGCATTCCCGATGTCCGCGGCGCGTGGCTGCATCAGGCCGGCGCCGGCCGCACCTTCTGCGTCGTCTCGATCAAGCAGCGCTATCACGGCCATTCGACGCAAGTCGGACTCGTCGCCTCGCAGGTCGCATCCGTCGGCTATATCAGCCGCTGGATCGTCGTGGTCGATGAGGATGTCGACCCGACCGACATTCACGACGTGATCTGGGCCATGGGCACGCGCTGCGATCCGAAGACGCGAACGACCATGCTCGACAATTGCTGGTCGTCGCGGCTCGACACGATGGTGTTCGACTATTCGAAGCTCACCAACTCACGCATGGTGATCGACGCCTGCAAGCCTTACGAGCATTACGACCACTTCCCCAAGGTGGCGATGACATCGCCCGATTTCGCGGCCAAGATCCGCGCCAAGTGGCCAGAGCTGTACAAATGACGAGACAGCTTCGTTTTGTCACCCCGGACAAGCCGCGCAGCGGCGCGATCCGGGGTCCAGGGCTACAACACGATGTCGCCCTCGATGCCCGCTTTCGCGGGAATGACGATGTAAAAGAGAAGCGCGTGGCGCTATGACCGCAATTGAATCTCGGCTCCGCCACCAGGTCGCGGCGGTCTCGCTGCTCCTCAACGCCGAAAACATTCTCGGCTATTCGGGGCATGTCAGCGTCCGGCTGCCAGGCACCGACACCTTCCTGATCCAACCGGTCGATCAGAGCCGGGCCCAGCTGCGGCCCGAGCATCTCCTGGTTTGCGACATGGACGGGAAGTCGCTCGACCGCTCGAACCGCGCGCGGCCGCCGTCGGAAGTGTTCATCCATACAGAGATTTTTCGCGCCCGGCCCGATGTCAACGCGGTCGCGCATTTCCATCACGATCTGACGACGACCTTCTCGCTTGTCGAAGGCGCGCAGCTCGTGCCGATCAAGAATCACGCCGTGCGTTGGGAAAGCGGCATTCCCACCCATCCCGATCCGAGCCATGTCTCGACGCCCGAGCTCGGCCGCTCGCTCGCCGAGACGCTGGGGACCCATCAAGCGCTGCTGATCCGCGCGCACGGCCAAGTGGTTGTCGCGGAGGATTTGCCGTCGCTCCTCGCGGACTGCGTCCATTTCGTCGAGAACGCCGAGGCGCTCTATCGCGCGGCAGTGCTCGGAAAGGTGCTGCCCCTGACAGAAAAAGAAATGAGCGCGTTCTATCACGATTTTCGCCGCGATTCACACGCCGCAAAGCTCTGGCTCTATTACGTCGGCAAGGGTCTCGACAGCGGCACGCTGCCGCGCGACTGGGCCGAAACCCTGCTCAATTGATTAAGCGGTCGCTCTCTCGCTCAGCTCACGAGCGAAAGAATGCCCACCATGACGAGACAAACGAGGGCGATCAGCGCGGTCGCGAAATAGCGCACTTGGCTTTCGCGTCTATTCCTGCGTTCAGGCATTGCCAACTCCCTTTATTAGCTTAAGCATCCTATTATCGCTTGCGCGACGCAAGCGCCGTACCAGGTCAGCCGCATCAAGGGCTTGGCGCCTTTACACGTCCCCGAAGGGATGAAAACGTCAGAAAGCCCGACAGTTAATGGCCTGACCAGCTCACGTCGAAATCGCTTGGCGCGGCCGAGAAAGAGAAATATCATATCTTAATATCTTTACCTGGATCGGCGCTGTTCGAGCCTATGACTGTCCATCCGCTCTTTAAAGAATTGCCGCAAAAACAAGGCCTTGCCTCATCAAGCCGCAGCGCGACATTATCCGCACAACTGGTTGCCGAAGTGCGTCAGGCACTCTTCGAGAAGCGCCTCAAGCCGGGCGATTTCCTCGGCGGCGAGCAGGACATCGCCGCCCGGCGCGGGGTCTCGCGCATTGTCGCCCGAGACGCGCTGCGCACGCTCGAAGCGCTCGGCATCGTCGAGATCAAGGTCGGCGCGCGCGGCGGCGCGCGCATCGCCTATGGCGACCCGCAGCGTTTCGCCGAGGCCCTCGCCGTCCAGCTCGAACTCGCCGGCACCGATGTCGCCGAGATCATGGACGCGCAGCGCGCGGTCGAGACCCTCGCGGCCGAGCTGGCGGCCGAACACGCGACCGCCGGCGATATCGCCCGGCTCAAAGCGCTGCTCGAAACCGGTAGCCGCGCGCTCGACGACGTCGCGGCCTTTACCCGCAACGGCGCCGAATTCCATCTCGCCGTCGCCGACGCTTCGCACAACCGCGTGCTCGCCGTGCAGCTGCAATCGCTCCAGCATGTCTCGTGGCCGAGCCGCAATCCCACCCTCACCCATGACGTCGCCGCGCATGTGCAAACCGCGCATCGCGATCTCGTCAAGCTGATCGAGATGCGCGATCCGAGCGGCGCGCGCCGGCTGATGAACGACCATGTAAAGATGATTCGCGCGCGGCGCGTTGCCGAGCGCGGGACCAACCAAGCTATCAACGATTGCTGCTAATCCCAGA
>DATGLO010000475.1:0-5107 GCA_035294105.1 Allostellaceae bacterium | reverse complement strand
TGATCCTTCGACTGCGCCTCGGAATCGGAGAGTTCCTGAGAGCGCTGCTTGAGGCCCTGGCATTTGCCGGAGTCGTCGTTTTGATTCGAGCCCGTCTGCGCCTGCTGCTTCTGGGGCGTGGTCGAGGTCACGCCACCGACCTTCTGGTCGTAGCTCTCGCCGGGGCGATTGGGACTCGCGGCAAAAGCTGCTGCCGGCAAGGCGAGGCTCAAGGCAGCGGCAACGAAGGTCAGCGCGGCAGGTTTCATGGCACCCATTCCTTCACGTGCGGCGGAAACACCCGGGGCGGCGCGATCAATCGCCGCCGCAATCGCGGGCGAGGCGATCGCGAACATCGTGCAGCTGATCCTGCGCGCGTGCGAAGTCGTCGCGATCCCGCGCGCGATTCGCGTCCTCGCGCGCATCGGCGGCGCGATGGCGCAAGTCGTCGCAATAGCGATCGTGGTCGCGATCGCGGCCCTGCGCCTGCTGCTCGTTGCGGTTTCCGCCGAACGGTATGGTGATGGAGGGGCCGCTGCCGTAGTTCTGTGTCCGGGATATGACGGGCGCTGCCAGAGTCAGAGCAAGAGCGGCGAAGGCGAGTGTGGCTGCTTTCATGAGTGCGATCCTTTGTCCATGCGGTAGCCTTACCGGGATCGACCATCCGTTCGTCGCCGAGTTCCGTTTGTAGAAGCGATGAGCCGCCGCCAAGGACCGCCGGCTCTTGCATTCGCCGCCGTGCCGTCGCATATCCTCGCGATCGGCGCTCGGCCTTTAAGTCCCTGGCTCAAAAAGGAAAAACTGAAAATTTCCGAACAAAGCCAATTTTGCCAGCGATATCAATGGCCGGCGTGATTCGCAACGCAAATCAAATGGTCGAAGCGGGGCTGATCCCGGCCGAGCGCGCGGCCGCGCTCGCCGCCGTTGCCGCGCGCTATGCGGTCTCGATCACGCCGGACATTGCGGCGCTGATCGATTCCGGCGATGCGCAAGATCCGATCGCGCGGCAATTCGTGCCCGATGCGCAAGAGCTGCTGACGGCGCCCGACGAGCGCGGCGATCCGATCGGCGATCACACGCATGAGCCGGTCAAGGGCATCGTCCATCGCTATCCCGATCGCGTGCTCTTAAAGCCGGTGCATGTCTGCCCGGTTTATTGCCGCTTCTGCTTCCGGCGCGAGGATGTCGGGCCGGGCGGCGCCGCGCTCGACGCGGCCGAGCTGGCCGCGGCGCTCGATTATATTCGTTCAAACTCAAATATCTGGGAAGTGATCCTCAGCGGCGGCGATCCCCTGATGCTGTCGGCGCGGCGCTTGAAGGCGATCATGAGCGCTCTCGATTCGATGCCGCATGTCGCGGTCATCCGCATCCACACGCGCGTGCCCGTGGCCGCGCCGGGAAAGCTCACACCGGCGCTGGTCAAGGCGCTGCGCGCGGAGAAGGCGGTCTATGTCGTCCTTCACGCCAATCACCCGCGCGAGCTTACCGCGGCGGTGAAGGCGGCGGCGGGGCGGCTGTCGCGTGCCGGGATTCCCCTCCTCAGCCAGTCCGTGCTCCTTAAAGGGGTGAACGACGATTCGGCGACGCTCGAAGCGCTGTTCCGTGCTCTCGTCGCCATGCGGGTGAAGCCTTACTACCTGCACCATCCCGACCTGGCGCATGGCACCGCGCATCTGCGGCTCGGGCTGGGCGCGGGGCAGGCGCTGATGAAGACGCTGCGCGGCCGCGTCTCGGGACTGTGCCAGCCGAGCTATGTCCTCGACCTGCCGGGCGGGCACGGCAAGGTGCCGGTCGGGCCCTGCTATGCGCGGCCGGACGAGGCAAGCGAGACGGAGTGCTGGCGGATCGAAGATCCTAACGGCGCAACGCACGACTATCCGCCGAAGAGCGACGTGTAAGCCTTGGAAAGGAATAACAATGCACAAGAAGAACAAGGTGTTATCTGGAAATCCTTAAATGTGGCTTTTCAGCCACGCCGGGCCGCCTTGCAACGATTTTAATCTAAAACCAGTTGTGAACGGACCGCGATTGCTTTGTAATGCTGGCTCGGTTGGGGAAGCATGTTGACGGCCGTCCGAACCAAATGGATTCTTTCGCTTGCCGCCGCGGCGTGGGCCGTCGCTCTGGCCGCCCCGGCGCGCGCCGATAGCACGACTCCGGCCCCCAATTCGGCCTTGGTTCGCGGCGGGGCGCCGCTGCCGCAATTCAACACGAACTATCCGATCGAGATCGGCAATCCCGAGCCGGTCAGCGGCGCGAAGAGCGATGTCGAGATTTCGCTGACCCAGCCCGACCATAGCGTGCTGCGCTTCCTCTTCTCGCCGCGCAGCCTCGCGGGCGAGACGCCGAGCGTCGGCGCGACCAGCGGCTCGAACTATGCCGGCCTCGCCTGGAACATCTACGATCACAACCAGATCTTCAGCAGCATCGCGCTCTCGGGTGCGATCGATCACAAGGGTATGGCCGATCCGACGCGGCTTTACGGTCCGCTGGTCTCGGTGCACAGCACCTTCGAGCTCGGCTATTCTTTCGATCCGCGGCAGAGCTTGTCCTTCGACCTCGACCACGCCAATCCGGCGCCGTATTTCGGCGATCGCGATTTGCCGGCCGAGAATCTGCGCCTGCAATACGGCTATCACTTCTGATCCGATTTAGATCGCGCCGAGCCGCGTCCTTGCGCGTTGTTGGCGCGGGGCCGGCTGTGTTATGAGGTCGCAACAAGATCTCAAGATCTATGGGAGGACCGATGAAACTCGCGAAAACGCTCGTCGCCGCCGCGGCCGTGCTCGGCTTGACCGGCGCTGTTCAACCTACTGTCGCGAAGGCCGATCCGGTGAAGATCCGCATCGCCTATATCGTGCCGGCGGGCGACGCGCCGCTCGCGCTGCTTGGCAAGCCGGGGATCGCGCAGCAGGAGGGAAAAACCTACGCGCTCGACTTCATCCATTTCACCTCGACCCCCGAAATGATCACGGCGATGGCCTCGGGCCAGATCGACCTCGTGCCGTTCGCTTATTCGTCCTTCGCGCTCGCGGTCGAGAATGCGAAGCTCAACGACTTGCGCATCATCGCCGACGGGTTTCGCGACGGCGTGCCCGGCTATTACAGCACCGAGTTCATGGTGCTGAACGACAGCCCGATCAAGAAGGTCGAGGATCTGAAAGGCAAGGTCCTGACCTCGAACGCCGCCGGCAGCGCGGTCGATATCGCGCTGCGCGAGGAGCTGAAGAAACACGGGATGCAGGATAAGAAGGACTACTCGCTGATCGAGTCGGCTTTTCCGAACATGAAATCGGAGCTGCTCGATCACAAGGTCGACCTTATCACCGGCGTCACGCCCTTCAGCATGGACCCGCAACTGCGCGCCACGGCGCACGCTCTCTTCCTGCAAAAAGACGCGATCGGCGTCTCGCAGATGATCGTCTTCGCCGCGCGCGAAAATTTCATCAAGCAGAACCGCGCCGCGCTCGTCGATTACCTCACGGACGATCTGCGCGAGCTGCACTGGTATTACGATCCCGCGCATCACGACGAGGCGATCAAGGCGGTGACCGATTTCACCAAGGCGCCGGCGGCGCTCTTTCAGAGCTGGCTCTTCACCAAGGGCGATCTCTATCACGACCCGAACGGCATGCCCGATCTCGACGCGCTGCAAAACAACATCGCGGCGGCGCATGGTCTCGGCTTCGTGCCGGCCGAGCTCGATCCGCATAAATACGCGGATCTCAGCATGGTTCAGGAAGCGGCGAAGCGGCTGAACAAATGACGCGGGCGTGAGCGCGCCGCGACTGCTCGTCGGTCTTGTCGCCGCGCTTATCGCCGGCCCGGGTACGGCGCAGGCGGCGAGCTTCGATTGCGCCAAGGCGGCCACCGCGCGCGAAAAGCTGATCTGCGCCGATCCCAAACTCTCGGCAATGGATGATGCGCTGGCGAAAAGCTACCGCGCCGCGCTGCAGCCGCTATCGCCGGATGGGCGAACGCAACTGCGCAACGGCCAGCGCGCATGGCTTCGTTTCGCCGATACCCTCTGCGGCACCGGCGGGAGCCAAATACCGCCGGCCGCGAACCGCTTCGATACGCCGACCGCTTGCCTCCACACGCGCTATACCGTGCGGCAGCGCCAGCTCGACCACGCGACCACGGCGGTCGCGGGCGGTCTGGTCATCGCGCGCCTTGAAGACTTCGCCGCGACCCCCTCGAGCGACAGCAACAAATTCGTCGAGCGCGATATCGCCTTTCCGCAAATCGATCGCCCGGGGAGCGATGCGGAGCGGCGTTGGAACGTCGCGGTCCGCGAACGCGCTGCTGCCGAGGCGATGACGCCACCGACCGCCGAAAATCCGCGGATGGATGTGTGGCTCGATTACAGCGTCAAGTGGGCGACCCCGGCACTTATTTCTGTGGTCTTCGATTTGAGCTGGTACGGCCATGGCGCCGCTCATCCGAGTAGCGGTTCGACGGCGTTCAATTGGCTGCTTGCGGATAGGCGAGCGTTGGCGCCGGCCGACCTTTTCGATCGAGCCAAACCCTGGCGCGACACATTGGCCCGCCTTGCTTTCGTGCAACTGCAAGGACATGTGGCGGCGAACGAGCTTTTCGTCAAAAGCGCCGCGCAGCTTGTCGATATTGCCGCAGACCCGCGACGCTGGGCGATCGAGCCCGACGGACTTCACATCTTGTTCGGCCAATACGAGGTTGGTCCTTATGTCCTCGGCCAGCCCGAAGCGTTGCTGTCCTGGAGCGCACTCGCGCCGGTGCTCGCCGCTCATCCGGCCTTCGCGATTCCGCCGGGCTGAGCGGCGCTCAGATCACCGCCGGTTTGCGCGCCGCGCCGAGCGTGCACCAGACCGGCGTGTGGTCGGACGCCTTCTCTTCCGCGCGCGGCGCCTTGTCGATCTCGCAGGCCTCGAGCCGGTCCGCCGCTTGCGGGCTGAGCATCAGGTGATCGATGCGCAGCCCCTCGTCGCGATGCCAGCGCCCGGCCTGATAGTCCCAGAAGCTGTAGCGATGCGGCTCGGCATGGAGGGCACGGAACGCGTCGACATAACCGAGATTGGCGATGGTCCTGAGGGCGAGACGCGATTCGAGCTTACATAACGCATCGTCGCGCCAGCCCACCGGGTCGTAC
>DATGLO010000474.1:0-13884 GCA_035294105.1 Allostellaceae bacterium | reverse complement strand
ACCAGTCGGGCGATATCCGCCGCCGCATCGGCTATGTCGGCCAGAAGGGCGGCATGGAGCAGGTCGCGACCGGGCGCGAGAATTTGATGCTGCACGCGCAGCTCTACCGCATGTCGAAGGCCGAAGCGAAGCGCCGTATCGACGCATTGATCGAGCGGCTGAAGCTGTCGCATTTTGCGGACCGCAAGACCGAGACCTATTCCGGCGGCCAGCGCCGCATCTTCGATCTCGCTTCGGGCATCATCAATCAGCCCGAGCTCTTGTTTCTCGATGAGCCGACCACAGGCCTCGATCCGCAGAGCCGCGTGCGCGTCTGGGACGAGGTGCGCGCGCTGCACGAGCAAGGCACAACCATCTTCTTGACGACGCATTATCTCGAAGAGGCCGACGAGCTCTGCGATCGGGTCGCGATCGTCGATCTCGGCCGCATCGTCGCGCTCGGCACGCCCGCCGAGCTGAAGAAGCAGATCGCGGGCGATATCATCACCGTGAGCTACGACCTGCCCGGGAAAGCCGATGCCGCGGCGAGCCTGCTCGACGGCAATGCCCCGGTGCTCGAGCGCCGCCCCATCGAGAACGGCCTGCAGCTTTACGTCGATAAAGGCGATGAAGCGCTGCCCATCATCTTGCGCATTCTCGGCCAGGGCGGCGCACCGCCGCGTTCCGTGCATCTCTCGCGGCCATCGCTCGACGACGTATTCCTGAAGCTGACCGGCCGCTCGATGCGCGACAGCGACGTCCCCTCGCACTAAGAGCCTGCCTGTTATGCGCGACACCTACCTCATTACCTTGAACGAGATTCGCGTGACGGTGCGTAATCCGTTCTGGGCATTCAGCAGCCTCTTTCAGCCGATCATTTACCTGTTGCTGTTTGGGCCGCTCCTTAACGGCGTTGCCTCGACGCGCGGCTTTCCCGGCGGAGTCAACGCGATCCAGTTCTTCGCGCCGGGCCTCATCATCATGAATGCGCTCTTCGGCTCGGGCTTCGAGGGATTCACCTTACGCGACAAGCTCGATTCGGGGTTTCTCGAGCGGTTGCGCGTCACGCCGATCAGCCGGTTATCGCTCGCCTTTGGCTTCATTCTGCAAACCTCGCTCAACCTCATCGTGCAGAGCATTCTGCTGCTGGTAGTTGCGCTGTTCTTCGGCTTGCAACTCGATCTCGCAGGCGCGGCCATCCTGCTGCTGTTGGTGGTGCTGATCGGCATCACCATGGCCTCGGTGTCCTATCGGCTCGGCTTGTTGATCCGCGAGGGCGGAATCCTCGCCGGCATCGTCAACACTTTCGTGCTGCCGGCGATGATTCTCTCCGGCATCATGCTGCCGATCAGCTTCGGCCCGCCGATCATCCAGGCGGCGTCGCGCATCGATCCCTTCCTCTACGCGGTCAACGCCAGCCGCTCGTTGATTAACGGTCACCTCGCCGATTCCTCGGTGCCCGAAGCTTTTGTTGTATTCGGCGCGCTTGCCGCGATCTGCCTCGGTATTTTCATCCGCGGCATGCGAGAAGCGGTCGCCTGATAGCGCCCGCGTCCTAAAATTTCGCCGCCGCGATTTTTATCGTGACGCCGGCCGAAGACGCTTTTATGATTCAACCCTTGATAGGTTTGTTCTGGTGGGGGTCATGTGGTTCAGGAAGCATGCAGGTTCGGGCGAGGAAGACTACGGCGTAGCGGCCGGTCAGCGTTATCGCTCGAGCGGTTCGGCGCCGATCCTCTGGGAAGTCGGGGCCGTCTATCGCCATCCCTGGGAGCCGACGCCGCATGTGAGACTGCATCGCGTCGGTATGCCCTCCGACATGAAGACGATCGCGCTCGCGACTTTGCAGGACGAACGGTATTTCGCGCCGGTTGCTTGAAAAATCGCGCGTCAACCGAAAAATCGATTGTAAACAATTCGATTCAATCTTGCGGGGTTATTAGGCCGGTCTAAATTGTACGCCGTTATTGTTCGGTGAGATGGCGGCTCCGCCATTCCTTTGCGGCAGAAACGGCACAGCAAGAAATGCTTTACCAAGCTTATCAGGTGCAGGCCGACGCCTTTGCGCCGTTCCGGGAACTCGCGCGTGCGAGCAAGGACTTTCTTAACAACCCCTGGCTCGCCTTCCGCGACCATCCCGCGATCCGGCACGCGGCGGCAACCTGCGAACTGGTCTCGCGCGTCGGCATAACCCCACGCCGTCCGGAATTCGGCATCGCCAAAACCGTGGTCGATGGCCGCGAAGTCGCCGTGCGCGAAGTCGCCAGCAGCGAAATGCCGTTCTGCACGCTCTTGAATTTCCGCAAGGACAGCGATGTCGAGCAGCCGCGCGTCCTGCTGGTCGCGCCGCTCTCGGGCCATTTCGCGACCCTGCTGCGCGGTACGGTCGAGACCCTGCTGCCCGATCACGACGTCTACATCACCGACTGGCAGAACGCGCGCAACGTGCCGCTGCGTCACGGCCGCTTCGATCTCGACGATCATATCGCGCTGATGATGCGGCTCATGCGCGCTCTCGGGCCCGGCCTCAATGTCATCGCCGTCTGTCAGCCGGCCGTGCCGGTCCTTGCCGCGACCGCGCTCTTGGCGCAAGACGCCGATGCGGCGCAGCCGGCGACCCTCACGCTGATGGGTGGCCCGATCGATACGCGCGCCGCGCCGACGGCCGTCAGCAAGTTCGCCGAGGCGCATTCGCTTGCCTGGCTCGAGCGCAACGTCATCGGCACCGTGCCGATGCGCTATGCCGGCGCTTTCCGCCGCGTCTATCCCGGCTTCTTGCAGCTTGCCGGCTTTCTCAGCATGAATCTCGACCGGCACGTCAACGCCCATGTCGAGCTGTTCCGGAATCTGGTCAACGGCGATGAAGAGAGCGCCGAGACCACGCGTAAATTCTATGACGAATACGCGTCGGTCATGGACCTGCCGGCGGATTTCTACATCCAGACCATCGACCGCGTCTTCCATCGCCAGGCGCTGGCGAAGGGCGAATTCGTCTGGGGCGGCAACGAGGTCAAGCCGGGCGCGATCAGCCGCACGGCGATTTTCGCGATCGAAGGCGAGAACGACGATATCTGCGCCGTCGGCCAGACCAAGGCCGTACACGGCCTGCTGACCGGCCTCTCGCCGTCGAAGCAGCGCTATCACCTCCAGCCCGGCGTCGGCCACTACGGCGTCTTCAACGGGCGCGGCTGGCGCAACGGCATCTATCCCAAGATCCGCGACTTCATCCGCGAACACGCCTGAACTAAGCTGGCCCCGACGCGCCGGCAGAAGGCCGGCGGGAAAGGTGCTATGGCGAAATCGGGCAAGGTCATCATCACCTGCGCCGTGACGGGGTCGATCCATACCCCGACGATGAGTCCCTATCTGCCGATCACCCCGGCCGAAGTGGCGGAGCAGGCGATCGGCGCCGCCGAAGCCGGCGCCGCGATCCTCCATCTCCATGCGCGCGACCCGAAGGACGGGCGGCCGACGCCCGACCCGGCCGTGTTCATGGAGTTCCTGCCGCGCATCAAGCAGGCGTCGAAAGCCGTGATCAACATCACCACCGGCGGCGGCCACAAGATGACCGTCGACGAGCGCTTGGCGGCGCCGCTCCGCGCCTCGCCCGAGATGTGCTCGCTCAATATGGGCTCGATGAATTTCGGGCTCTACCCGATGCTCGCCCGCTACAAGGAATTTAAATACGCGTGGGAAAAACCCTATCTTGAAAACACCGACGACCTGATATTTAGAAACACATTCAGGGATATAGAACGTATTCTTAAGGATTTAGGGCAGGTGCACGGCACGAGGTTCGAGTTCGAATGTTACGATGTCGGCCATCTCTATAACCTTGCACATTTTTTGGACCGGAAACTGGTCCAACCGCCAATGCTCGTGCAGACCATCTTCGGCATCCTCGGCGGCATCGGCGCCGATGCCGAGAATGTCGCGCATATGAAGCGCATCGCCGACAAGCTCTTCGGCGACTCGTATTACTGGTCGATCCTCGCCGCCGGCCGGCATCAGCTGCCGCTCATCACGATGGGAGCGATCATGGGCGGCAATGTCCGAGTCGGCTTGGAGGACTCGCTTTATCTCGGCAAGGGCCAGCTCGCCAAGACCAACGCCGAGCAGGTGAGCCGCATCCGCTCCATCCTCGAGAACCTGTCGCTCGAGATCGCGACGCCCGACGAGGCGCGCTCGATGCTGCAACTGAAGGGCGGCGATCAGGTGAAGTTTTAGATGCTCAATCTTG
This sequence comes from Allostellaceae bacterium, assembly GCA_035294105.1. Lineage (GTDB taxonomy): Bacteria > Pseudomonadota > Alphaproteobacteria > ATCC43930 > CGMCC-115725 > CAIKMD01. The sequence goes on along the minus strand of DATGLO010000474.1, from coordinate 9,665 downwards.
TTCAGCGTCATCGCGAGACCGCGAAGCGCTCGTGGCGATCCAGTCACCTGCGCCAAACCGCATTGCTTCGCTCGCAATGGCGGTGCCAGCAGAGAAAAATTTTTCGAGCATGATCGACAAAATCGTCGACGGATTCGCCGCGGCGCTCGCCGGGATCAAGGACGGCGATACGCTGCTCTGCGGCGGCTTCGGCGCGGTCGGCGAGGCTTTCGCTTTGGTCGAGGCGGTGATCGAGACCGGCGCACGCGATCTGACCGTCGTCTGCAACAACGCCGGCAGCGGCCAGGTTGGCGTCGCCGCGCTGCTGAAATCCGGCAAGGCGCGCAAGCTCATCTGCTCTTACCCGCGCTCGCTCGACCCGACGGTGATTGACGATCTCTATGCGCGGCGGGCGATCGAGATCGAGCTGGTGCCGCAGGGCACGCTGAGCGAGCGCATGCGGGCCGCCGCCGCCGGCATCGGCGGGTTCTTCACGCGCACGGGAGCCGATACGCAGCTCGCCGACGGCAAGGAGCTGCGCGAGATCGACGGCAAGCTCTACGTTTTCGAAAGGCCGCTACCGGGCGATTTCGCGCTGATCAAGGCGCACCGCGCCGATCGCTGGGGCAATCTCGTCTATCGCAAGGCGGCGCGGAATTTCAATCCGGTGATGGCGATGGCGGGGAAGGTTACGGTGGCGCAGGTGAGCGAGATCGCCGAGCTCGGCAGCCTCGATCCCGAAGCGATCGCAACCCCGGGCATCTTCGTCGACCGGGTCGTGGTGCATCCATGATGCCGCTGACGCGACGGCAGATGGCGTGGCGCTGTGCGCAGGATTTGCGCGACGGGCAATACGTCAATCACGGCATCGGCATGCCGACGCTTGTCTCGGATTACCTGCCCGCGGATCGCGAGATCGTGCTCCACAGCGAGAACGGCATTCTCGGCATGGGCGGCGCGCCGAAGCCCGGCGAGGAGGATCCCGATCTCATCAACGCCGGCCGCGGCAAGGCGACGCTTCATCCTGGCGGCTCGTTCTTCCATCACAACGACAGCTTCCTGATGATCCGCGGCGGCCATATCGATCTATCGATCATGGGCGCTTATGAGGTCTCGGCGTCGGGCGACCTCGCCAATTGGGCAATCGACGGCGACACGCGTGCGCCCGGTGTCGGCGGCGCGATGGACTTGGCGGCGGGTGCGAAAGAGGTGCGGGTGCTGATGGAGCACAACGCCAAGGACGGCACGCCGCGCATCCGCGCGCGCTGCACCTTGCCGCTGACGGCGAAGGCATGCGTCAAGCGCGTCTACACCAATCTCGCCGTGCTCGATATTGCGCGCGAAGGCGTCGTGGTGCGCGAGATGATTGACGGACTCGACCTCGCCGGCTTGCAGAAGCTTACCGAGGCGAGACTTACTTTGGCGAAGGATTGGAAGAGGCTCGTAACGCCAGTGCTTTAAGGGTTATTCGTCAGTCAATTCCCGCAAAAGTTTATGCGGCCTCGACGCGAACGGATTGACGACGGTTACGCCGCGATGCGTGAATCCGTCTTGAAGATCTTCAGATAAGAGAACTCGGCAGCTCGTTTCGGCTGCGGCCGAAAGCACCACCGCATCCCAAATTCCGAGTCGATGGTCGGCAGCCAAATCGATCGCGGCGATGATGGTTGCAGTCGATGTCTCGACGATCGGAAATGCATCATGCCAATGCATGATGGCCGAACGGGCGGCGCGGGGCGTTTGGCGGGCCTTACGGGTGAGAACATTGAAAAGTTCGCCCAGCACCTGCGCTGGGATCACAAGATCGCTTCCTGCAGCACGCTCGATCAACCGAAGTGCCGCGGTCCTTCGGGCTACGCCATTCAGTCCTTCGGCATAAGCCAGGACATTCGTATCGATGGCTGCCTTCACGGCTTGTCAGTCATAAAGTTCGTCGCGACTCCAGCGACCGACTTTTCGCGCTTTTTGCTTGCGCAACCGCGTCAAAAGGCTTCGTCGAGCGCGCTCGCGCCCAGCGTCTCCTTCGGTGACGGGCACGATCTTCGCAACGGGTGCGCCATGAGCGGTGACGACGTAGCAGCTTCCCTGGCGAACCTCTCGCAGAACCCGCGAAAACTGACGATTGGCCTCGGCGGCGGAAATGGCTTTATCAGTCATGGAACAGTTGTAGTGATATTCACTACTTTACAGCTATCTGTCGCCTGAAGCAATTTATATAGCTCAATTCGCCGTTGCGCCGTTTTCCTTGAGCCAGGCGAGAAGCTTGTCGGAGAGGGGCTTCGGCTTGCGCGCCGCGCGGTCCATGAAGACGAGCACGACTTCCTCGATGCAGCAGCAGCGCTCGCCCTGGAATACGGCCTGGCCGAGGCGGAACGAGGTGCGGCCGTATTTGAGGCCGCGAATGCCGACCTCGAATTCGCCGGGGAAGCGCAGCTCGGATTTGTAATCGCATTCGACGCGGACGACGTTGAAATTCTCGTCGGGGCTCAGCATGCCGAGCGCTGGATCGCGCGTGATCGAGACCCGCGCCGTCTCGAAATAATTTAGGAAAACGGCGTGGTTGACGTGGTTGTTGTGATCGACATCGCTGTAGCGCACATGCTCGCGGAACCAAAGCTTGTAAACGCCGCGGTCGGCAAGGTTCGGCTTCTCGGTCTCGTCGGCCATGGTTACTGCACGCGCTCCAGCACAGCGGCGATGCCTTGGCCGACGCCGATGCACATGGTGACGAGCGCATAGCGGCCGCCGGTCTTCTGGAGCTGCCGCGTCGCGGTGAGCGCCAGCCGCGCGCCCGAGGCGCCGAGCGGATGGCCGATGGCGATCGCGCCGCCATTGGGATTGACGCGATCGTCGTCGAAAGCCACGCCCATCATCTTGAGGCAGCCCAAGACCTGGCTGGCGAAAGCCTCGTTGAGCTCGATCACGTCCATGTCCTTGAGCGCGAGGCCGGCGCGCTCCAAGGCCTTTTGCGACGCGGGCACCGGCCCGAGGCCCATGACGCGCGGCGCCACGCCCGCGACCGCCGCCGAGACGATGCGCGCGAGCGGCTTCTTGCCCGCTTTCTCGCCCGCTTTCTTGGTGCCGACGATCAGCGCCGCGGCACCGTCATTGATGCCCGACGCATTGCCCGCGGTGGTGACGCCGCCTTCGTTGAGCACTTTGAGCGCGGCGAGCTTTTCGAGCGAGGTATCGGGGCGCGGATGCTCGTCGGCGCTGATCGTGACGCTCTCGCCCTTCTTGCGGCTCGGCACGACGACCGGCATCACCTCGCCGTCATAGAAGCCGGCGGCCTTGGCTTTGGCGTATTTCTGCTGCGAGGCGAGGGCGAACTTGTCGCTGTCCTCGCGCGAGATCTGATGCTCGCGGGCAACATTGTCGGCGGTCTCGGCCATGGTATCGCGGCCGTAGCCTTTCTCGATCTTCGGGTTGGGAAAGCGCGAACCGATCGTCGAATCATACATGCGGAAGTCGCGCTGATAGGGCGTCTCGGATTTCGCCATAACGAAAGGCGCGCGGCTCATGCTCTCGACGCCGCCGGCGAGGAAGAGCTCGCCCTGGCCCGTGGTCGCGGCCCGCGCCGTGTCGAGGATGGCGGCAAGGCCGCTGCCGCAGAGACGGTTGACGGTCAGCGCCGCGGTCTCGATCGGCAGGCCCGCAAGGAGGATGGCGTGGCGGGCGACATTGCGCGCGTCCTCGCCGGCCTGGTTGGTGTTGCCCATGACAGCGTCTTCGTAATCCGTGGGTTTGAAGGGATTGCGGCCGACCACTTCCTTGATCACGCCGGCCAAAAGATCGTCCGGCCGCACCGGCGCCAAGCCGCCCGCGTGCCGGCCGATCGGCGTGCGCAAGCCGTCATAGATATAGGCGTCGAGGGGCATAAGGAGTCCTTTCTCACAGATAGCGGCGGCCACCTCTCCTTCATCACCCGCGGACTAGTTCCGCGGGTCCATGGATTGCCGGGAAGAGCCTGGCAATGACGAAAGAGGGGAGGACGGGCGAATATCTCATTTCTGAAATTAGGGAATGCAAGCCGCAGCGACAAGCGCTATGGGAACGCTATGCGCGACTTCGCCCAGCCCCGCCGTTCCGCCGCCGTCTCGGCTCATGCCATGGCGGCGTGCTCCCATCCGCTCGCGACCCTGACCGCGCTCGACGTGCTGCGCGCCGGCGGCAATGCCGTCGACGCAGCGATCGCGACCGTCGCCGTGCTGTGCGTGGTCGAGCCGCATATGACCGGCATCGGCGGCGATTGCTTCGTCCTTTATTCGAAAGCCGGCGCGCCGCCGATCGCGCTGAACGGCTCAGGCCGGGCGCCGATGAAGGCAACCGTCGACTGGTATCGCGAGCACGGCATCCGCAGCATCGAGGTGCAGACGCCGCATGCGGTGAGCGTGCCGGGCGCGGTCGATGCTTGGATGCGGCTTCACGCCGATCATGGCGGCAAGGATTTGGCCGAGCTGCTCCGGCCGGCGATCGAGCTTGCCGAGGAAGGCTATGCGGTGACGCCGCGCGTCGCTGCCGATTTCGCCGGCAGCTTCTCCAAAGTGATGGCAGATCCCGATGCGGCGCGCGTCTTCGCGCCCGAGCGGCGGCCGATCGCGCTCGGCGAGACGTTGCGCCAGCCGGCGCTCGCCTCGACCCTGCGCAAGATCGCGCGCGCCGGGCGCAGCGCTTTTTACGAGGGCGAAGTCGCCGAAGAGATCGTCAAGAAGCTCAACCGGCTCGGCGGTCTCCACACGATGGACGACTTCGCCGCGCAGCGCTGCGAATACGTGACGCCGGTATCGACGAATTATCGCGGCTACGACGTCTATGAATGTCCGCCGAACGGGCAGGGGCTCGCGGCGCTCATGATCCTCAACACGCTCGGCGGCTACGACATCGGCGGCAAGGCGACGAGCGACGCCGATCGCATCCATCTCCTCGCCGAAGCGGCGAAAGCCGCTTACGCCGTGCGCGACGCCTATTTCGCCGATCCGAAACAAGTGGCGGTTGCGGTCGAGCGCTACCTCTCCGCCGATTACGCCGCGGACATACGCAAGAACATCCGCCTCGATCGCGCGGCCAAGCACGAGGCTTGGGATGCGCGCGCCGGCGAGCATAAGGATACGGTTTATTTCTGCCTCGTCGATCGCGACGGTAACGCGATCTCGTTCATCAACTCGCTGTTCCACGATTTCGGCAGCGGCATCCTTGTGCCGGGCTGCGGCGTGATGCTGCACAACCGCGCGATCAGCTTCCATATCGACGCGTCGCATCCCAACTGCATCGCGCCGGGCAAGCGCCCGCTGCATACGATCATACCGGGCATGCTGGTAAAGGATGGCAAGGCTGTCATGCCGTTCGGCGTGATGGGCGGGCATTTCCAATCGATCGGCCATGCGCATCTATTGATGCAGATGCTGGATCTCGGCCTCGATCCGCAAGCCGCGGCCGAGGCGCCGCGCAGCTTCGCTTTCGACGGTATCCTGGCGCTCGAAAGCACGGTCCCGGATGCGATCGGCCGCGACCTGGCGTCGCGGGGGCACCGGGTCGCCCGCGCCGGAGCGCTCGGCGGTTGCCAGGCGATCTGGATCGATCGCGAGCGCGGTTGTCTCATCGGCGGGTCCGATCCGCGCAAGGATGGCTGCGCCCTCGGCTACTGAAGGTGACGCCATCGATTCTGCAACCCGGATGAGACGCTTCGCCTATTGAAAGCGCGCCCGGTCTCGGTTACCTAAAGCCCGCCGCGGGGCGAAACTCCACCGAGAAATTCCCCAAGAATACTAAGGAAATAGGCGCTTTCCTTGCGAGGCGCTGTGACCGAGGACGAATGACCGATCTGGTGCTGCAGCATGGTTTGAGCTTCGCGGATCTCTACAGCCGCAACGGGCTCGTGCGCCTCGACGCCGCCTTCATGGCGCATCTCCAGGCGGCCGATGCCAGCCTTTACGCGATGCTGGCGGCGGGCCGCGCCGCGCCCGAGAACCTTTCCGACAAGGACCAGTCAGACCTCATCGTCGATCTCGCGCCGCATCTCGAGGATTTCGTCGCCGCGCTGTTCGGCATCCAGGCCGAGGTGCTGGCGCATCAATCCCGCCACGACGAGCTGGCGCCGATCTACACGGTGAAGCGGCTCTTCGTCCAACGCCGTGCGGCGAAGGGCGCGACGCCCGAAGCGATCGCGAAGATCGACGGCCCGGCGCTCGCGGCGAAGCTCGAAGCGCGCATAGGCGAGAAACTGACCGAGCTGAGCTTTGCGCAGCATGTCGCCCATTGGCTCAACAACGAAGCGCAATACGCCAATCAACTCGACCTTGCAACGCAGTATGCGGCCTGGGCAACGCACTCGGCCGAAGGCAAGAAGCTCTATCGCCGCGGCGTGCTGTTCAAGATTCCGCATCGCCTCGACATGAATCATCTGGTGCCGGTGAAGACGATCGTCAAAGACGGCGTCACCATGCTGCATCTCGGCGATGAGCATCATCGCCATCGCGAAGGCTTTGCCCTGACCGATCCCGGCATGGACATCGTGGGCGCGCTCGACCAGGCGAATTACTGCATCTGGTGTCACAACCAAGGCAAGGACAGCTGCTCGCATGGCCTGAAAGACAAGAAGGCCGGCGGCTTCCAGAACACCGTCTTCGGCGTGACCCTTGCCGGCTGCCCGCTCGAAGAGAAAATCTCCGAGATGAATCTGGTGAAAGCGCGCGGCAATTCGATCGGCGCGATGGCGATCGCCGCGATCGACAATCCCATGATGGCCGGCACCGGTCACCGCATCTGCAACGATTGCATGAAGGCCTGCATCTATCAGAAGCAGGACCCGGTCGATATTCCGCAGATCGAGACCCGCACCTTGAAAGACGTGCTGGCGCTGCCCTGGGGTTTCGAGATCTATTCGCTGCTGACGCGCTGGAATCCGCTCGATCTGCGCCGGCCGATCCCCAAAGCCGAGAGCGGCTACAAAGTGTTGGTGGTCGGCCTCGGCCCTGCCGGTTTCACGTTGGCGCATCATCTGATGAATGACGGCCATACGGTCGTAGGCATCGACGGGCTGAAGATCGAGCCGCTGCCGAAAGGCCTCGCCGGCAAGGACTTCCGCCCGATCCGCGACATCGACGAGCTGCGCGAAAATCTCGACGATCGCGTGATGGCGGGGTTCGGCGGCGTCGCCGAATACGGCATCACGGTTCGCTGGGACAAAAACTTTCTCAAGATCATCCGCTTGCTGATCGAGCGCCGCGCGCAATTCGCGATGTATGGCGGGGTACGCTTCGGCGGCACCATCACCGTCGACGACGCTTTCGCGATGGGCTTCGACCATATCGCGCTCTGCGCCGGTGCCGGGCGGCCGACGATCGTGCCAATGAAGAACGGCCTCGCGCGCGGCGTGCGCCAGGCTTCGGATTTCCTGATGGCTCTACAGCTCACGGGCGCCGCCAAAACTTCGAGCCTCGCCAATCTCACCGTGCGGCTGCCGATCGTCGTCATTGGTGGCGGCCTCACCGCGATCGATACGGCGACGGAATCGCTCGCCTATTACCCGGTGCAGGTCGAGAAATTCCTGTCGCGCTACGAGACCTTGGTCGCCGAGCGCGGCGAAGCGGCGGTCCGCGCAACCTGGCGCGAAGAAGATAAAGAGATTGCCGCCGAGTTCATCGCCCATGCCAAGGCGATCCGCGAAGAGCGCGAGAAGGCGAAGCGCGAGAACCGCCTGCCGGCAATCGGCAAGCTGCTCGACGAATGGGGCGGTTCAACCATCGCTTATCGGCGCCGGCTGATCGACGCGCCGAGCTACACGCTCAACCACGAGGAAGTGGCGAAGGCGATGGAAGAGGGCATTCGCTTCGCCGAATGCCTCGCGCCCGAAGAAGTGAAGGTCGATCGCTTCGGCCATGCCGAGGCGCTGACCCTCCTGAGCCACAAGGTCGACGACGCAACCGGCAAGATCATCCCGACCGGCGAGCGCGTCACCTTGAAGGCGCGCACGATCCTCGTCGCCGCCGGGACGACGCCGAACACCGTCCTTGCGCGCGAGGACAAGCAGATCGAAATCGATGGCCGCTTCTTCCAGGCTTATGACGAGAACGGCACCAAGGTGAAGCCCGAGCGCGTCGCCAAGCCCGACAAAGTCGAAGTCATGATGCATTGGCGCGACGACGGCCGCGCGATCAGCTTCTTCGGCGATCTGCATCCGTCGTTTGCCGGCAATGTCGTCAAGGCGATGGGCGGCGCAAAGCTCGGCTATCCGGTCGTCAGCCGGGTGTTGGCGCGGCGCAAGCCCGTGGCGCCGGCGCCTAAGCAGCTCATCGAGACGCTCGACGACGAGCTGCGGCCGCGTGTCCATGCCGTGGTGGAGCTCGCGCCGAAGATCGTTGAGGTGATCGTCAAGGCGCCGCGCGCGGCGCGCGCCTTCCATCCCGGCCAGTTCTATCGCTTGCAGAATTACGAGAGCCACGCGCCTAAAGCGAATGGCACGCTATTGACGATGGAAGGCCTCGCGCTCACCGGCGCGACGTGCGACCCCGAGAAGGGCCTGCTCTCGACTATTGTCTTGGAGATGGGCGGTTCTTCCGATATCTGCTCGATCCTCGAGCCCGGCGAGCCGGTGGTGCTGATGGGCCCGACCGGTACGCCGACGGAAACCCCGGGCGGCGAGAATGTGATCCTCGTAGGCGGCGGCCTCGGCAACGCCGTGCTCTTGTCGATCGGCGCGGCGCTGCGCGCGGCTGGGTCGAAGGTGCTCTATTTCGCCGGCTACAAGAAGCCGCAAGACCGTTACAAGGTGAAAGAGATCGAAGCCGCGGCGGACTATGTCGTCTGGTGCTGCGACACGTCTCCGGGCTTCAAGCCGGATCGGCCGCAGGACAAAGCCTTCATCGGCAATATCGTCGAGGCAATGCTCGCCTATGCCGGCGGCGCGCTCGGCGCGCAGCCGATGGCGATGTCGTCGGCCGACCGTCTCATTGTCATCGGCTCTGACGTGATGATGAACGCGGTCGCGCGGGCGCGCGAGACGTCGCTAAAGCCGCATTTGAAGGAAGGCCATCGCGCGATCGCGTCGATCAACTCGCCGATGCAATGCATGATGAAGGAAATTTGCGCCCAGTGCCTGCAGGTGCAAAAGGATCCGGCGACCGGCGAGGAGACGGTCGTGTTCTCCTGCTTCAACCAGGATCAGCCGCTCGCCGCGGTCGACTTCGCCTGTCTGCACGAGCGCCTCGGCCAGAATAGCGTCGAGGAAAAGCTCTCGGCGCTATGGATCGATCGCTGCCTGAAACAGCTCGGTATGCGCCAAGCCGCGGAATAGCCTTCAGCTTTTCTTGAGCGTGTTGGCGATGGCGATGGCGCAGCGATCTTTCCGCCGCACCGCCTCGGTTGATCCCGAGGCGAGCGGTCGCTCGGTACCGTAACCGACAGCTCTCATTCTTTTGGTCGCGACGCCCAGCTTCGCGAGCGCCCGGCGCATCGATTCCGCCCGCGCCTGGGCGACCGCAAGATTGAATTCGCGTGTCCCGCGATCGTCGGTGTGCCCTTCGATCGTGATCGTCACCTCGGGATGCCGCGTGAGCCAATCGGCCATCGTCTTCAGATCCGGATCGAAGCGATGGTCGATCCGCGTGCTGCCGCTATTGAAGCAGATCGGATGTTGCGAGATCGAATAGTTATCGACGACCGGCTTGACCACAGGCGGCGGCGGCGCG
>DATGLO010000473.1:0-3691 GCA_035294105.1 Allostellaceae bacterium | reverse complement strand
CCCGAACCCTGCGGCGGGTTTGTCTTTGATAAGGCAATCCTAGGGGAGATGGCACGCAATGAGAAGGTGTTCCGGAACCCGGAGCGCCGACGCCGGTTGCTTAGGCAAGGCAACGGCGAGGGGCTCGATTATGGCTGGGATGAGGTTGCGAGTAATAACGGTGGCGGCGCTGTTGGCGCTTGGCGCTTGCGCGCCGATCGAAGGCCGCGAAACGGCCGGTCAATATGTCGACGACAGCAGCATCAGCAACACGATACGCGCCGACCTGATCAAGGATCAAATGCTTAAAGCCTTCGACATCCATGTCGAGACGGAGCAGGGAGTTGTGCAACTCAGCGGCTTCGTCGGCACGCCGGCGTAGAAACAGCAGGCCGAGAGCATCGCCCGCAGCGTTCTCGGCGTGCGCAGCGTCAAGGACAACATCATCGTCCAGCCGGCCTGAGCCCGGCCGGCGGCGCCGCGCGGATTACGCCGGTGCTTTCTCCGGCGCGGCCTCGCTCGATGCCGCGCGGCGAATCGCCGGATAGGCATAAGTTCCCAGCGTCAGCAAGAGGACGCAGGCGACGAGGAGGCAGCCGGCGAAGAGATAGAAAGCCGGCGTGTAAGAGTGCAGGTGATCGAAGGACAGGCTGCCGAGCAGTGCGCCGACCGTGTTGCCCAAATTGAAGCAGGCGAAGCTGACCCCGTAGATCTTGCCGTAGGCTTTGAGGCCGAGATAGCGGCTGAGGAAAAACGCCATCAGATCGACCTCGGCGCCGATGCCGAAGCCGCAGAGCGTCGTGCTGAGCCGTGCCATGCCGAGGCCGCCGGCGCCGCTTGCGAGCAGCAGGATGCCGACGATCGGAATCGCGAAGCAGAGGGCGGCGATCAGCGGCCCGTTGAAGCGGTCGAGGCACCAGCCGGCGGCAACTCGCCCGAGGATCAAGGCGATACCGGTAAAAGCGAGCGTCGAGGCGGCTAGTTGAATCGGAATACCGCGATCGCCGAGATAGGCGACGATCTGCGACAGCGTGCCGTTGATCGCGAGGCCGCCGAGGAAGAAGGCTACGGTCATCGACCACCAGCGCCAATGCTTGAAGGCGGCGCGCGCGGTGAAGCCGGGCAGATGATCGGCCACCGCGTGCTGCTGATGCCGGGCGCGCAACTGCGCGAATTGCGGCGGCTCGTGGATAAAGAGGACGACGGGGATCCAAGAGAAAACGAGGATCGCGCCGGCAATTCCGATATAAGCGGAGCGCCAGCCGTAATGCGCGACGAGATAGGCGGTGAATTGCGGCACCACGGCGGTGCCGACGCCGATGCCGGCGAGGGCGATGCCGAGCGCCAAGCCGCGGATGCTGTCGAACCACCGTGCGATGACGATACTGAAGGCGAGCGGCGAGGCGGGGCCGCTGAAAAGATTGCCGCAAATAAAGAGCGGAAAGATCACGGCGGCGGAGGCGGTGAGCAAAGAATTCGCCGAAATGCCGACCGCGAAGAGCAGCACGGACGGCACCATGATCATGCGCGCGCCGTAACGGTCGATCAGCCAGCCGGTGGCGGGCTGCGCAATCAACCCGACCGTCGTCGCGACGAGCGACGCGGAGGAGAAAATCGAGCGATCGATGCCCAGCTCTTGCGTCGCCGGACGCAATAGCACCGCGTAGGAAAAGACGAGGATTGGCCCGGGACCGACGATATTTCCGAAGAAAGACGCGCCGAGCACCCACCACCGATTTTTGAACATCTGCGTTCCCCCTGTGCGCCGCATTCTCTTGGCGGAGCGCCGGGCACGACACGCATCGCGCCGCTAACGTCGCCGATCCGCGGCGCGTTTGCAATCGCGATCGAGGTTCTGGCGCGGGCGGCAAGCGATAGCTAATCTCCGGGTCCCGATAAGGCTGGGAGGATGGGGCGTCATGGTGCAGATCATCGACATTCACACGCATTGCACGGTTCCGAATCGCTCCGATCCCCTCGGGGTCGCGCAATTCATGCGCGGCACGCCGGTCGGCAAGAACGCCTACTCTGCGTTTAAGGGGCTGCCCTCGATCAGCTATTACGAGCTCACCGACTTCGATCTGCAGCAGGAAGTGAGCCACAAGGCGGGCATCAATTACCGTCTCATGAGCAATCCGTTCGGCGCCGAGGTGCTGGTCGCGTTGTCGAAGAAATCGCCCGGCGATGTGATCAAGCACAACAACGACCAGATCGCGGCGCTGGTCGAGCGCAGCAAGGGCACGGCCTGGGGCCTCGGCGTCGCCAATCCGCTCGATGGCAGCCTCATCAAGGATTACGACCGCGTCTATAGGCAGCCTGGCTTCAAGGGCCTGCTGATCAATTCGAGCTGGCAAGGCAAGTTCATGGATACCGAAGAGTCCTATCCGTTCTGGGAATGGGCCGAGGACCAACAAGTGCCGCTCTTCCTCCATCCCGTGCGCGTGCCGATCGGCGCCGACCGTCAGATGGATCAGTACAAGCTCGACGAGCTCGTCGGCCGGCCGTTCGATACCGCGATGTGTCTCGCGCGCATGATCCTCTCGGGGCTCTTCGATCGCTATCCGCGCTTGAAGATCGTCGTCGCCCATATGGGCGGCGGGCTCTTACCGGTGATGGGACGTCTCAATTTCGGCTGGCGCCTCGGCAGCGAAGGCATGCCCGAGCGCGCGCAGATCAAGTGCAAGCGACTGCCGAGCGACTATCTCAAGGCCAATCTGCGCGTCGACATCATGGGTCTGTGGGGACCGCATGTGAAAGAAGCGGTTGAGGTGTTCGGCGCCGATCGCGTGTTCTTCGGCACCGATTACGGTCCCGTGCCGATCGATCCGAGCGAGCATATCGCGCTCGTCGAGGAGCTCGACCTCACGCCCGCCGAGAAAGAGCTGATCTATTGGAAGAACGCGAACGAGTTCTTCAATCTGGGATTGGCGGCGTAGCTAGGCGTTGCCGCGGCGCTCGCGCCAGATGCCGAGCTTTTGCTGCGCGACGCGGTCGGAATAGCTGAAGAGCACGGCGTCCTCGTCGGCTTCGAGCGCGTAAGGCACCCAGCACGGCACCGCGAAGATGTCGCGCGGCTTCCACGCGATTGTCTGGCGCTGCTCGCCTTCGCCGACGATGAGGCGGCCGCGGCCTTCGACCGGCGAGAACACCGTGTTCTCGGTGGTCTGGTACAGCTCGGTGCGGAAGCCCTTAGGCAAGAGCTGCAAGAAGGCCGAGATCGTCGGCATGGCGCTGCCGCCGGTCGTCGGATCGATATAGGTGAGCTTCAGCCCGGCGAACGGATCCCATTCGTTGTTCTTGCGCAGCTGTTCGAGCGCCTCGCGCGAGCGATCATAGGGATAAGAGAAGATCGGCGATTCCGGCTTCGACCAAGCCTCGTTCACCGGCCGCATGTTGGCGCCGTAGCGGGCCCGGCTGTCGCCCGTCGGGCGCAGCAGCGGCGCGCGATCTTCGGGGTAATTGTCGAAGAACATCGGCCCGAAGGTTGCCACCATCGGGATGTCGAGCCCGTCCATCCAGAAATAGGGCCCGTCGCCGTCATGGCCGTGGTCGTGCCAGGTGTCGCTCGGCGTGATCACGAAGTCGCCGGGGCGCATATAGCTTTTCTCGCCCGAAACCGCGGTCCAGCCGCCGCCCTGGCCCTCGATGACGAAGCGGAGCGCGGAAGGCGAGTGCTTGTGCGCCGGGGCGCATTCGCCGGGCAGCAGCATCT
>DATGLO010000472.1:0-6800 GCA_035294105.1 Allostellaceae bacterium | reverse complement strand
AGGACCGGTGAGGAGGACGACCGGGAAGAACACGATGCACATCGCGAGGGTCGCGACGGTGAGGGGGAGCACGACCTCGCCGGCGCCGTCAAGGATCGCAACGGTGAGCGGCTTGCCGAGCGACTGGTTGCGATGAATGTTCTCGATCGCAACGGTCGCATTGTCGACGAGCAGACCGATCGCAAGCGCAAGGCCGCCCAACGTCATCAGGTTGATCGATTGCCCGAACATCAGCAGGCCAATGATCGCGGCGAAGATCGACAACGGGATCGACAGGGCGACGATCGTCGTGCTGCGCCAACTGCCGAGGAACAGAAGGATCATCAGCGATACGAGAATCGACGAGATCACGGCTTCGCGGACAACGTTTGCGATCGCCGAACGCACGAAGACCGATTGGTCGAAATCGAGCGACAAGTCGACGCCTTTCGGCGCCGAAGCCTTGATCTCGGGCATCAAAGCGCGCGTCGCATCGACCACGGCGATGGTCGAGGCGTCGGAGTGGCGCAAGATCAGCATGTAGACGGCGCGCTTGCCGTTGATATGCGCGACCGTGCTGCGCGTCGCGGCAGCATCGGCGACATGCGCGACATCGCCGAGCGTGACGGGAACGCCGTCGCGCATGCCGAGCGGCAGTTGGTTGAACTGTTCGACCGTCGGCGGACTTGAATTGAGAGCGACGTTGTATTCGCGGCTCCCGATATGCGCGACGCCCGCCGGGATGATGACGTTGGAATTGGTCAGCGCGTTGACGACGTCGCTCGCCGAGACGCCCTTTGCTTCGAGCCGGGAATCGTCGAGTTGCACCAGGATTTGCCGCGATCGACCGCCATACGGCGCGGTGATCGCAAGGCCGGGGACGGTGAAGAGCTTCAAGCGCAGGAAATTCAGCGCATAGTCCGAGATTACTTGCTCGGGGACGGTCTGGCTGGTTGCGGTGACCTGAAGGATGGGAACGCTCGAAGCATTGAACTGAATGACGCCCGGCGGCGTGATGCCGGGCGGCAATTGGCGCAAGATCGTGTCGTTGGCGGATTCGATCTGTGCGATCGACGTGCCGACATCGGCGCCCGGCTGAAAGAAGACCTTGATGATGCCGGTCGAGGGGATCGCTTCCGATTCGATATGGTCGATGCCGTTGACGCTTTGCGAGTACGAGCGTTCGCTGACGAGCACGACGCGGCGCTCCATGTCGAGCGCGGAAAGTCCCGGATAGTTCCAGGCGACGAGCACGACGGGAATGTCGATGATCGGAAAAATGTCGACGATCATGCGGGTGATCGCGAAGCCGCCCATCAACATGATAAGCAGCCCCGCCACTGCGGCCGTGTAGGGTCGCCGTAGCGCGAGGCGCACCAAACCCATCATGGGTTTATTCCCCCCAGTACACGCATTTTAGACGGCGTAATTTAGCGGCTTTCGCCGCTCCGGCGCCAGCGCCGCAAAAAGCCGCCGAGTTGCTCGCGCCAGGTGAGCGCGAGGCCGGTTGCGGTACGCGGATTGGCGATAAACAGGCCCCAGCGTTCGCGCCGCCTGGTTAGCCATAGCTTCTTATAATCGTCGTCCCCGCGGCCGAAATTGATCTCGACCGGCCGATCGCGCTCGAGGGCGCGCTCCATCATCCGCATCGTCAGGATGGTCCCCACCGAGAAATCGTCGAAGCGGCGATCATGGGCAAGTTTGTAGATCGTCGTCCGGCCGCGCCAATGCAACCAGAGCTGCGCGGCGGCAGCGACACCGTCGACCTTGAGGATGCCGAGGCGCAGCGCGCCGACCTCGGCCGCGGCACGGATCAGCGCGGGCGCGAAATCGGGATAAGGTTCGCGCTCTTTCCAGCTCGCGCGGTAGACGGCTTCGTAATCGGCGATCGCTGCATCGATCGCGGCGCCGTCTTCGTGAAAGACGAAGCTCGGCTTGCGCTCGGCTTCGAGCTTCGCCGAGCGCCGCCGCCAGGTGTTGCGCAAGGTCGTCGGCCGTGCCGCGAGATAACCTGCGAAATCGAGCCCGGTCGTGTCCTCGTACCAGGTGCCCGAATCGAAATAGGAAAAGACCGACCAGCCTGCTTTGCCGAAGGCCGCGCGCAGCGCCGCGTAAGATGGATCCGCCGGATCGAGCCCGGCGAATTGCAACCCATGCCATGCGGGACGTTCCCGGGCGAGCGCAAGCGCAAGCTCGTCGAGCGCGCCGGCAAGCGGCTGGCTGCCGGCATAGATCGGCCCATGCTCGGTGCTGTAATAGGTCGAGAGGCTGGTCAGGCGACGCGTGCCGCCCCGCTGCGCGCAGACCAGCGCGACCGCGTTGCGATCGTCGAGATAAAGCCGCGGCGCCGCCGCCTTGTCGGTTCCGTAGCGCGACAGGACGTGGTACCAGAGCGGGAGAGCGAAAAAGCTCCGCTCCGCGGCGGCGGCGAACAAGGCCTGCTGCGCGGCGGGCAGATGCAGAAAGTCGGGGTCTTCCACCAGATGCATGAGCGGGTTGAGATTACACCGCCAGCGCGCGGAATCCTCTAGCGTCGCTCGACGTGGCCGAGCCCATCGACATCGCTCGCGAGCCATTGCCGCCGCTCTCGGTGCTGGAGCGCGAATGGCGCGCCCTCGAAGCCGAAGTCGGGCGCGGCTTCTTTCTCTCCTGGGCGTGGATCGGCACATGGCTGGCGACCTTGCCGCCGCCGATCGCGCCGTTTCTTCTGCGCGCGCGGCGCGGCAGCGAGACCGTCGGCCTCGCGATCGGTGTCGAGCGGGAGGCGGCGCGCGGCAAGCTGCCGGGAACGCGCGCGCTTTATCTTAACGCGACCGGCGATCCGGCTCTCGACGCCATCTATATCGAGCATAACGGCTTCCTGTGCCTCGGAAGCGCCGAGCGCGCCGTCCTCGCCGCGCTCGCGACCTGGTTCGCGCGTGGCGCGCGCGACTTTGGGGCCCTTCATCTACCGGGCATCGCCAACGCGACGAGGCCCGGAAAGCTGCCGGACGAGCGCCGGGAAGTCGCGGGGTTTGCGATCGATCTCGCACGCGTCGCGGCGGCGGGCGATCTCGCGGCGGCGCTCGGCGGGGGGGCGCGCCAGCAGTTGCGCCGCGCGCTGCGCAGCTACGAGCAACGCGGGCCGCTATCGCTCGTCGAAGCGGGCAGCACCGGCGAGGCGCTCGAGTTCTTCGCGGCGCTCAAAGAATTGCATATCGCGTCGTGGCAGCGGCGTCGGCGGCGGCACGCTTTCGTCGCGCCCTATTTCGAGCAGTTCCATCGCGCGCTGATCGAACGCGAATTTTCCCGTGGCGGCATTCAGCTTTTAAAGATCGCGAGCGGCGATCGCGCGATTGGCTATCTCTACAATTTCCGCCGCGGCGGCATCGTCTATTCCTATCAGAGCGGCTTCGACGACGGCCAGCGCGGCCTGAGCCCCGGCGTCGTCAGCCATGCGTTGGCCATCGCGCATAACGCGGCCGGCGGGGCGCGGCTCTACGACTTTCTTGCCGGCGCGAACCGGCTCAAGAAGAACTTCTCGACCTTGAGTTATACGCTCGTCTGGCAGGTGCTGCGCCAGCCGCGGCTCGATCATCGGCTGCGCGCGGCGGCGCGCAGCATCGCGCGCGGCATCGGCCGTCGGTCGAATCCACCGCGTTAGAACGTGTAGTTGATCGTTCCGGCGGCGCTCCAGCCCCATTTATCGTCGACGATCGGGCTGCCCGCGGCCGAGCCGAGCAGCCGCTCGCCGCCGACAGTCGCGTCGACGAACCAGTGATCGTCGAAATGATAGAAGGCGCTGGCGCCGAACTTGGCGTCCTTGATGCCGCCCCTGGCGCTGTAATTCCGGAAATGCGACTGCGCGTCGGTGTTTTGCGGATTGACGCCGAAATACGCCTGCATGTAGCGCGAATCGGCAAAGCTCACTTCGGGACCGATGAAAACCTGAACCGTCTCGTTGCCGACGACCGGCATATAGGCGCCGAGATCGGCAATGAGGCCTTGATACGAGGTGAGCGCCTGCTTCACATCGACGGCGAGCACCACCGGCACGAAGAAATACTGCGCGAAGGCTTTGGCGACCGGCGCCGGATCTATGTTCTTGGTGCCGGCGAGCCGCGTCGCCGCGTTGTGCTCGCGGCCGGTGTCGTAGGTCAGGCCGACGCCCGCGCGATAATTCGTGCCGCGCAGCACGTTGTAGCCGAGACCTTCGCCCATCGAGAGATAAGCGAGGTCCTTGTAGCGGATGTCGATATCGGGCGCGGGCGAGAGCCGCATCTGATTGGAGCCTTCATAGGCGGGCAACACGGCAAAACCGCCGCCGAGCGTGACCGACCAATCGGGTACCGGCCCGCCGAGCGGACGCATGACCACGCCCGAAGAATTCTGCCAGTCGGTGAAGGTGGACGTTTGCGCCGAGGCGGTAGGCGCGGCGAATGCCAGCGCTCCGCCGCCGCAGACCCCGAGAACGACACGCGCTACCCCCCTCATCGAACCGACCTCCCTATGACAACCATGGCTTACGATCAGGACACAGCATTTTTGGCGAAATCAAGGCGCGGCCGCTATCGGTAACGCGGCAGGAGCGGTTGTTTGGACGATCTTATCAGCGGCGGCTATCGCCGTCGCGAAAGCGGCATGCGCTGTGCCGAATTGATCGCGCGAGCAGGCCTCGCCGACGAAGAACAGGCGATCGTCGACGGGCGTAGCGAGAACTGTTCGGTTGTCGACGTGACCGGGCAATGCACAGGAATAGGAGCCGCGCGCGAACGGATCGGTACCCCAGGCCGAGCTGGCAAGAGGGTGCAGCCGGCTGCGGATGTCGTTGCCGAAAATGCCGGCGAGTTCGTCGATCGCGAACGCGGCCATTGCGGCGGGTCCGGCTTTTTCCAAGCGCACGGATAGCATACCGCCGAAATAGCAAGAGATCATCGGCCAGCCATGCGGGCGGAGCTGGTAATTGCCGGTCTCGGTGCGATCGGTGCGGCCGATCAGGTGCAGATAGCTTTCGGCCGGCGTCGGCCCATCGAGCGCGAGGAAAAGCTTGTTCGCGACGCCGCAGGGCAGGCCGGCAGCGGCATCGACGATGCGCGGCAACGCCGGGGTGAAGCGGATCGCCTCGGCCGCGAGAAGGTTCGTCGAAAGGGTGACGATCACTGCGTTCGCGGTGAGCTCGCCGCGATCGGTGACGATGCGGATGTGCCGCCCGCTGTGGTCGACGCGCTCGACGACGGTCTCGCGGCGGATCGGCAAGCCTTCCGCATAAGCGTTTATCAGCGCGCCGTACCCGTCATAACAGCGCCAATTCAGCCCCGTGTTGTTGTAGTTCTGGCGATCCTTCACCGAGACTTTGTCGAGCTCGGCGCCATTGGCCCAGGTGCTGATTGCGTCGAAAAGCTTGTTCCACCGGCCGCCCGGCGGCAACAGCGCCGAAGCAGGTTGATCGTAAGACAACCGTGCGGCGCGCTCGTAGGCCTCCTCGAACGCGTCGCGCGCGCGTTGCCAGTCCTCGTTGGCCGCTTCGCCGTCGTGAATGGCGATGCGGCTGGTCCAGTCGGGCGGCGTTTTGTCGAGCGCGAAGCCGAGCGCGCCGGCGATGCCGCTCCACGGGTTGATGTCGGCGGAGTGCAGCCATTCGCAGCCGAGATCGACGGGCTTGTCGATTGCCGTCGGCACCGTCCAGGCGCGCCCGCCGAGCCGATGGCGCGCTTCGAGCGCGATGACGCGAAGCCTGGCGGCGGCAAGACGACGACAGGCGGCAATGCCGGCCGCGCCCGCCCCCACGATCACAACGTCGAAATCCGCTCCGTCAGCCATAGAAATCCTTGGGCATTCGCCCCATCATGACACAGATGGTCGATCCGGGAAGCGTGGCAAATTTTATTCGCGACACCGCGCGCGCCTTGATTTTGCCGCGCTTTCGGGCGTTGGGCAGCGGCGATGTCCGGGAGAAAAAGCCCGGCGATCCGGTAACCGTCGCCGATACCGAAGCCGAGCGCGAACTGGCGCGGCTGCTGAAGGAACTCTTGCCGGGCGCCAACGTGGTCGGCGAGGAAAGCATCGCCGAGGATCCGTCGCGTCTCGCTTGGCTCTCGGGCGACGCGCCGGTCTGGATCATCGATCCGGTCGACGGCACGTCGAATTTCGTCCGCGGAAACCCAGGGTTCGCCGTCATCGTCGCGCTCGCACGGCAAGGCGCGGTCGAGGCCGGCTGGATTTATAATCCTCTCGCCGACGTGCTGGTCTGGAGCATGCGCGGCGAGGGCGCCTGGTCCGAAGGCAAGCGGCTGCGCGTCAACCGCGATTTGCCGCCCGAGAAGCTGACGGGCAGCGCCTATGGCCGCACCAAATCCGGCGTGCGCGCGGGCCGCGCGCTCAACGACAGCGGCCGCGTACGCGGCGTCCACAACCAGGGATGCAGCGGCCTCGAATATATGGCGATCGTGCAAGGTCTCGCGCAGTTCTCGCTGCATTCGCGATCGCTGCCTTGGGACCACGCCGCGGGCATGCTGATCGTCCACGAGGCGGGCGGCGTCGGGAGCTTCCTCGATGGCAGCGCTTATGATCCGCGCATCGCCGATCGCGCGGTCTTATCGGCCGTGAGCGAGCAGGCCTGGCAAACCGTGCATGATGTGGTGACGGTCGCGTGAGCGGCGAGATGAGCGGCAAGACCTGTGTCATTACCGGCGCGACCGACGGTATCGGCCTCGAAGCGGCGCTGCGGC
Organism: Allostellaceae bacterium; assembly: GCA_035294105.1. Lineage (GTDB taxonomy): Bacteria > Pseudomonadota > Alphaproteobacteria > ATCC43930 > CGMCC-115725 > CAIKMD01. The sequence continues at coordinate 114 of DATGLO010000472.1, read as the reverse complement.
TCGGCGCCTTGGGCGCGCGGCTGGTGCTCGTTGGCCGCAATCGCGCGAAAGGGGAAGCGGCGCTCGCGTGGTTGCACGAGCGTATCCCGGGCGTCGGCACTGAAATGCATTATG
>DATGLO010000471.1:0-4383 GCA_035294105.1 Allostellaceae bacterium | reverse complement strand
CGGATTATTTTCCAAAGGCGCATCGCGGCGCGGCGGTCGGCGTCTACGGCATCGGCGGTTTCGGCGGCATCGGCCTTTCCTACATCATCGGCGGCGCGGTGTTGGCGAGCTTCCGCGGGGTCGATACCGTGGCGCTGCCGGTGGTCGGCGAAACGTCGCTCTGGCATGCCGCCTTTATCATCGTCGGGCTGATCACGCTGGCGCTCGCCATGTTGATGTTCACCGTGCGCGAGCCGGAGCGGCATCTGGATCGGCAGCAGACGGCAACCGGCGGCGGTATCGGCATGGGACGCCATTTCCGCGAGCATTGGGGCGCGTTCTGCGTGCTGATCGCCGGTTATACCTGCCTCGGTTTCAACTCGATCGGCTGGTTCGCTTGGCTGCCGACCTATTTCATCCGCGAATTCCATATGGCGCCCGCTTCAGCCGGTGCGCAGGTCGGCTGGGTGACGACCATCGGCGGCGTCGCCGGCGCCGTGGTCGGCGGCTATATCGCGGATTGGATGGCGCGGCGCGGCTTCCGAGGCGGCAAGTTGCCGACGCTCGCGCTGATGTTCCTTCTGTGGATTCCCTGCGCGCTCTGTCTCTGGCTGTTCGATAGCCCAGCGCTCTCGCTGGCCTGCGCCTTCGTCTTCACCTTCGCCGATGGTATCGGCTACATGCAGGCGGCGAACGTCATTCAAGAAGCCTTCCCTGCGCATCTGCGTGCGCGCTCGATTGCCGCGTGGATGGTGTGCAGCGCGGTCTTTTCCTATGGCTGGGGGCCGATCGTCTTCGGCTATACCACCGACCATCTCTTCGGCGGCGGTGCCGGCCTGCGTTACTCGCTCGGGATCGTTTCCCTGCCGGTCATGCTGTTGGGGCTTGCGCTCGCCTGGGCCGGGCGCAAGGCTTACGACCGGACGCGGATCGCGGCCGATCCGACGGCGCAGGTCGATATCGAATGGCTCGCCGGGCGCCCGCTAGCGGCGCCTGCGCAAACCTGAGGGAGCAAGCAAATGACGGAAAACAGCGCAATCCGGACGGTCAACGACCGCGAGATGACGCTTCTCGCCGATTTCGACAACCGCCAGCGCGTGCAGTCGGTCGGCCAGAAGCGGCAGCCGCGCAAGACCGTGCCGGTGATCGATTTCTCCGCTTACACGAATGGCGGCAGCCTCGAGGAGCGCAAGCGCGTCGCGCGCGCTTTGCACGACACCTGCATCGACACCGGTTTCTTTTATCTCGCCAATCACGGCATCTCGCAAGCCGAGATCGAGCTGGCGCATGATTGGGGCCGGATCTTCTTCGCTTTGCCCCGCGAGGTGAAGACCGAATGCAACTTCACGCCGGTCGGCGGCAAAAATCCTGCCGCGAACCCCGACAAGGAAGCCGATCAGAAAGAGACCTACAGCCTGCCGCGGCCGCTGCTTCCGGGCGAGGTCGAGGATCAATCGGTCAGAACCTCGGGGCGCGGCAAATGGCCCGATCCCGCGCTGATGCCGGGCTTCCGCCAGTTCACCGAAGCGCATATCGTCAAGCGCATCCGCGTCGCGCAGAAGCTCTGCCGCGCGCTCGCCCTGAGCCTCGATCTACCCGAGGATTATCTCGATGCACCGCATCGCTTCCCTTCGGGCTCGATCACCTACAATTATTATCCGCCCGTCGATCCGGCGACGGCGGGGCGCACGCAATGGGGCATCTCGCCCCATACGGATTACGGCAGCTTCAGCCTTTTGTCGCAAGACGAGCTCGGCGGCCTCGAGGTGCGCGATTCGTCGGGCGAATGGATCGATCTGCCGCCGATCCCCGGCACTTTCGTCGTCAACATCGCCGACCTCTTCGCGCGCTGGACCAACGGCTATTACGTCTCGAGCTTGCACCGCGCCTCGAATTTCAATACCGGCACGCGGGCTCGGATTTCATTGCCGCTGTTCTTCAATCCGCACGCGTCGACGATCATCGAATGCCTGCCGAGCTGCCAAGGTCCGGGCAATCCCGCGAAATACGAGCCGGTCGAGGCCGGGCCTTACGTGCAGGCACTGATCGCGCAATCCAATCGCATCGGCCGGCCCGGCGTCATGCAAAAGACGGCCGAGGAGCGGCTGCAGCGCGCGTGATCCCGCATGCGCGCTAGACGCTTTCGCGCTCGCGACCTACATTCGATCGTCCGACGATCGGCGGTCGGCGGTTGAGGAGCGAGCGATGACACCCGAAGAAAACGAGATGCTGACGCGGGTCGGGCCCGGCACGCCGGGCGGCGAGATGCTGCGCCGCTATTGGTGGCCGGTTCATTTCGAGCAAAAGCTCGAGAACAAGCCGATCATGGTCCGGCTTCTCGGCGAGGATTTCGTGCTCTTCCGCGACGGCCGAGGGCGGATCGGCATGCTCGACCATGTCTGCGCCCATCGCCGCACCTCGCTGCAATTCGGCCGCGTCGAGGAGCGCGGCATCCGCTGCTGCTATCACGGCTGGCTTTACGGCGCGGACGGGCAATGCCTCGAAATGCCGGCCGAGCCGCCGGGCAGCCGCTTGCATGAAGAGGTGAAGCAACGCGCGATTCCGGTGCAGGTCGCGGCCGGGTTGGTCTTTGCTTATCTCGGCCCGTTTCCGGCGCCGGTGCTTCCGCGTTACGACCTGCTCGCGCTCGAGGACTGCGATCGCATCGTCTGGGCGAGCGACGATCATTGCAACTGGGCGCAGCGCGCCGAGAACGGGATGGACCCGTATCACAGCATGGCGCTCCATGCTTCCGTCTATCCCTCGATTGCGCTGAAACGGCCCGAGGTCGAATACACGCCGACCTGGTACGGCTTTCGCACGGCGTCGCAATATCCCGGCGGTGCGATCAACATCGTGCACGATATCTTCCCGTCCTCGACGCGCCGCCGCAACGAACGCGCCGGCAGCATCCCGGCCGACTTCCTCCACATCCGCGTGCCGACCGACGACTTCAAAACCATGACTTTCTTCGTCGAAAGCCGCTTCAAGCCGCAAGGCCCTTATAAGCGCGAATGCCGCGGCTTCGAGCTGAACAAGCCCGGCGTTTACGAGCGCGTCGAGGACGGCTGGTGGGGCATCGCGTCCGGGGATCAGGATCGTGCGGCGCAGGAAGCGCAAGGCGTGATTCACGATCGCACCAAGGAATTTCTCGCCACGTCGGATCGCGGCGTTCTGATGTGGCGCAAGGTCGCGTTCGATTCGATCCAGGCCGTGAAAGAAGGGCGCGATCCGCACGGAATCTTGCGGGATGCGACGCGCAACGACGTCATCCGCTTCGACGCCGGCAAGAATTTCACGGATCGCGACAAGTCGCCGGTCCTCGCGTCGTGAAGATCGCGCGCGGCCTCGCGGCGGCCGCGGTTGCGGCGCCGCTCTTCATCGGCTCGGCGCATGCCGCCAATATCAGCCCGGCGCTGCAAAAGGTGATCGATGCGGCGAAAAAAGAGCCGCAGATGAATCTCGAATGGGGCGGCGGCATACTCGGCGGCACCGATGCCGTGAAAGAAATCGCCGATGCGATGAACGCGGCTTACGGCACCCATATCAGCGTCCGCTTCACGCCCGGCCCGTCGCTGCCCGAAATCGTCAATCAGGTCGTGTTGTCGGCGGCGGCGGGCAGCCCGTCGCCGGCCGACGCGGTGATCGGCTCGGACCAGCATGCGGCCACCCTCGCCGAAAAGAACGTCTCGGTGCCGGTCGATTGGGCGTCGTTGTTGCCCGGCCGGATCGAGCCGTCCTCGGTCGAGGCCGGCGGCCGCGCCATCCGCATCTTTACGACCATGCCCGGCGGCATTGTCTACAACACCCAGCTCGCGCCAATGAAGCCGACGAAGCTGACCGATCTTCTCCTTCCGGCGTGGAAGGGCAAAATCGCGTCGACGCCTTATGCGGGCTCGTGGGAATTGCTCACCGGCTCCGATGTCTGGGGTGAGCGCGGCGTCGAATTCGCGAAGGAGCTCGCGCCGCAGCTCGGCGGCCTCATCCGTTGCTCCGATCTCGAACGCGTCGCCTCGGGCGAGTTCATCGGCTTTGCGATGGATTGCAGCGGCCGCGAATGGGTCGATCTTGCGAAAAAGGGCGCGCCGATCGCCCATGTCACGCCATCGGATTTCGCGGCGCTGCGGTTTTATTATTTCTCGATTCCGAAGAATGCCGCGGCGCCCAATTCTGCAATCCTCTTCGTCACCTTCCTCGAGACGCCGGAAGGACAGAAGCTCGTCTGGAAAGACGCCAATACCGACCTCTATACCTATCCCGACTCGCGGCTCGCGCCCGAGATCGATGCGCTGAAGAAGAGCGGCATCCAATTCCATTATTTCACGATTCAGTGGATCGAGGATCATCCCGAAGGCCAGGCTCGACTGGCGCAAGCGGTCAAGATCCTGTCGGGCCGCTAGGCAA
>DATGLO010000470.1:0-3607 GCA_035294105.1 Allostellaceae bacterium | reverse complement strand
TGCTATTTTCATCGAGGTCGCGGATGCCCGCCGCGCCTTGGCGCTCGCGGCGGCACGCTTCTTTCCCTCGCAACCGGAAACGATCGTCGCAATTACCGGGACGAGCGGTAAGACTTCGGTTGCCGCCTTCACCCGGCAGATCTGGCTGGCGCTCGGACATTCTGCCGCCTCGCTCGGAACGATTGGTCTTGTTTCGCCATCAGGCGCCACCTCCGGCGCTTTGACCACGCCCGATCCGGTCAAGCTGCACCAGACGCTCGACGACCTCGCCCGATCCGGCGTTACCCATCTCGCCCTCGAAGCTTCCTCGCATGGCCTCGATCAGCGCAGATTGGACGGTGTTCGGCTCGCCGCCGGCGCCTTCACCAACCTGTCGCGCGACCATCTCGACTATCATGCCGGCATGGAAGAATATCTGGCGGCGAAATTGCGCCTATTCGAGCATTTGCTCGCTCCAAACAGGCCAGCCGTCATCGACGCGGACAGCGATGCCGCCGGCCGCGTGATTGCCGCCTCTCTCGCACGAGGTCTTAAGGTTGTCTCGGTTGGCCGCAATGGCAATTTTCTGCGTCTTCTCGACTCTGTCGCGGAAGATTTCGCGACGAGGCTTGCGATCGAACATGAGGGAAGAACCTATCGCGTGAATCTCCCGCTTGCCGGCGACTTCCAGGCGAAGAACGCGCTCGTCGCGGCAGGCCTCGCGCTGGCGACGGGCGGTGCGCCGGATCGCGTCTTTGCGTCGCTCGAAAAGCTCGAAGGCGCGCCGGGGCGCCTCGAGCTCGTCGGCCGCCGCAGAAATGCGCCGATCTTCGTCGATTACGCCCATAAGCCCGATGCGCTCGACAAGGCGTTGCGGGCCTTGCGTCCGCTCGTGCGCAAAAATCTCGTCGTGGTTTTTGGCTGCGGGGGCGATCGCGACCCCGGAAAACGGCCGATCATGGGGGAAGTCGCTGCACGGCTCGCCGACGAGGTGATCGTGACGGACGATAACCCACGCTCCGAAGACCCGGCCGCGATACGGCGCGCCATTCTCGCCGGCGCAAAGGCGATCAGCGGAGCGGAAATCTCCGAAATCGGGGATCGCGGCCAGGCGATCGCCCATGCCGTCGGGGCGCTTCAAGAAGGTGACGTTCTCCTTATCGCGGGCAAAGGCCATGAAACCGGCCAGATCGTCGGCGACAGGACGCTGCCCTTCTCCGATCAGCAATGCGTTCGCGCGGCTTTGAAGGATTTCGCGGCATGAGCCTCGCGTCGCACGCTACCGATTCCTGGAATGATGCGCATGAGCCGCTGTGGAGCCCGCTTGGGCCCGTCGGCCCGCTCAAGGCGCGGGTCAGCGGTAACCTGCCTCAACCGATCTCCGGAATTTCGATCGATACGCGCACGCTCGCGCCGGGCGACCTTTTCTTCGCGATCAAAGGCGAAAAGACAGATGGCCACGACCACGTCGTCGAGGCCTTCGCCAAAGGTGCTGCTGCGGCAGTCGTCGATGAAGATCATGCCGAAGCGCTGAAGGACTCCGGGCCACTCTACGTCGTCAAATCCGTCCTTTCCAGTCTCGAAGGATTGGGCGCGGCGGCGCGGGCGCGCAGCGCGGCGCGCGTGACTGCTGTCACTGGCTCGGCCGGCAAGACGACGACGAAGGAAGCGCTTCGCCTCGTTCTGTCCCACGCCGGCCGCGTGCATGCTTCGCCCGCCTCTTACAACAATCATTGGGGCGTGCCTTTGACTCTCGCCCGCATGCCGCGCGATACGCGTTTCGCCGTGATCGAGATCGGCATGAACCACGCCGGCGAAATTACTCCGCTCGTCGGCTTGGCCCGGCCACATATTGCGATCGTCACCAATGTCGGTCCGGTACACCTCGAATTTTTCGATAGTGTCGAAGCGATTGCCGACGCCAAGGCCGAGATCTTTTCCGGGCTCGTGCCGGGCGGCATCGCCATTCTCAATCGCGACAACGATCACTATGAACGGCTCACTGCTGCCGCGCGGCTGTCGCAAGCCGGCCATATTGCGACTTTCGGTGCGCATGAACGCGCCGACGCGCGCCTTCTCGGCCTGCAGCTTACAGAGAACGATATGATCGTGGAGGCGCGCATCGCTGACCGCGATGTGACCTATCGGATCAATGCGCCGGGCCGGCATTTGGCCCTCGATTCGCTTGCCGTTTTGCTCGCGGCTCGGGCGCTCGGCCTCGATCTCGATCAGGCATCGACGGCCTTTGCGGAGTTCGAAGTGCCAGCGGGTCGCGGGCGCAGGTTCGAGCTCGGCGCCAAAGACGGGCCTTTCACCCTGATCGACGAGAGCTACAATGCCAATCCGGCATCGATCCGCGCCGCTCTCGAAATGCTTGGAACGCTGCGCGGCCGGCGCATCGCCGTGCTGGGCGATATGCGCGAACTCGGCGCCCGCGGCTCCGAGCTTCACGCCGAACTCGCCGCCGATGTGGCCGCGAACCGCATCGACCTCGTCTTCGCCGCGGGCCCTTTGATGAAATATCTCTTCGACGCATTGCCGGAGGCCGTGCGCGGCGGCTGGCGGGAGAGCGCCGGCGCGCTCGAGGAGATGATTGCAGCCGAGATTCGCTCGGGCGACGTGGTACTTATAAAAGGTTCAAACGCAAGCCGCATGCAGGACATCGTCGCGAGCCTCAGGTCCCGTTTCGCGGACGAGGCTCACGCAGAATAATAGCGGCCGATAGGATTTTCGATGCTCACCTGGCTCTCGCAATATTCACATCATTTCAGCCTGCTCAATCTCTTTCGCTACATCACCTTCCGTACCGGCGGCGCGACCGCGACAGCCTTGTTCTTCGTCTTCTTCTTCGGGCCGCGCACCATTGCGGCGCTGCGCCTCAAGCAAGGCAAGGGCCAGCCCATCCGGCTCGACGGGCCGCAATCGCATTTGCTCACCAAGAAGGGTACGCCCACGATGGGCGGCCTGATGATCCTTTCCGGCCTCATCGTCTCGACCGTGCTCTGGGCCAATCTCGCCAGCCGTTATGTCTGGATCGTGCTGCTGGTCATGATCGGATTCGGCCTCATCGGCTTCTACGACGACTATCTGAAAGTGACGCGCCAGTCGCACAATGGATTTTCCGGCCGCACGCGGCTGCTGCTCGAAGCCATCATCGCGGTCATCGCCTGTTACGCGATCATGAAGGTCGGCACGTCGGACACGACGGGATTGGCCTTGCCGGCGGTCAAAGGCTATGTGATGGACCTCGGCATTTTCTTTCTCGTCTTCGGGCCTTTCGTGATCATCGCGGCCGGCAATGCGGTCAATCTTACCGATGGGCTCGACGGATTGGCGATCGTGCCGGTGATGATTGCCGCGGCCGCTTTCGGCATCATCGCCTATCTCGCCGGTAACGCGATCTTCTCGGCCTATCTCGGCATCAATTTCGTACCGGGCGCCGGCGAACTCGCAGTGGTCTGCGGCGGGATGATCGGCGCGGGACTCGGCTTTCTTTGGTTCAACGCGCCGCCGGCACAGATCTTCATGGGCGACACGGGTTCGCTGGCGCTCGGCGGTCTGCTCGGCACGATCGCGGTCGCCATCAAACACGAAATCGTGCTCATCATCGTCGGCGGCCTCTTTGTGG
>DATGLO010000469.1:0-3263 GCA_035294105.1 Allostellaceae bacterium | reverse complement strand
GGTCGTCGGCGTCGGCCATGCCGACAAGACGCAAGTGCAGATGATGGTGAAGCGGTTGCTGCCGGGCGCAGCCGACGGCGCCGATGCCTGCGATGCGCTCGCGGTCGCGATCTGTCACGCCCATCACGCGGCCACGCGGTCGGTATGGTCCCCCTCACCCCAACCCGCTCCCCGGAGGGGAGAGGGAGGTCTCGCTGAGACGCCGAAAAATACCCTTTCCCCATCGGGGAGAGGGAGGGGCGCACGCAGAGCGTGGGAGGGTGAGGAGGCCCAGCGCAAGCCGACCGCAACCGAAACGGCGCGTGCGCGCCGATCGGCGCGCGATGCGACGGATGCCGAAAAGAAACTTTGGGCGAAGTTGCGAAACGCTCAACTGGAGAAAGCGAAGTTCCGCCGCCAGGAGCCGATCCTCGGTTTTACTGCGGACTTCGTTTGTCACGAAAAGCGATTGATCGTCGAAATCGACGGCGGACAGCATGATTGGCGCGAGGCGCAAGATGCACGGCGCACGAGAACGCTCGAACAAGCGGGTTTTCGGGTCGTGCGGTTCTGGAATAACGACGTACTGCAGAATATCGACGGCGTGCTCGAACAACTGCGCGAATCTCTCGCAGGAGCAGCGCCATGATCGCGATGCTCGCCGGGGTGGTCGATCAGCGCGACGATGACGGTCTCGTGCTCGATGTGAACGGTGTCGGCTATCTCGTCTTCGCCTCGAGCCGTACGCTCGGCAAGGCGCCGGCGCGCGGCGAACCGCTCAGGCTCCTCATCGAGACCCATGTCCGCGAGGATCACATTCATCTTTACGGCTTCGCCGACGAGGCCGAGCGCGAATGGTTCCGCTTGCTGACGACGGTGCAGGGGGTCGGCGCGCGCATCGCCTTGGCGATCCTCTCGACGCTGTCGCCCGAGGCGCTGGCGACGGCGATTGCGGCGCAAGACAAAGCCGCCATCACCGAAGCCGATGGCGTCGGCCCGAAGCTTGCCCAGCGCATCGTCAGCGAATTGAAAGACAAGGTCGGCGGCATCGCTTTGGGTCCCGCCGCGCCCGCGCCGCCGGCGGCGGCGAGCGAAGCCGTTTCGGCGCTCGTCAATCTCGGCTATCCGCGGGGCGATGCGCATATGGCGGTGGCCGCTGCCGTGCGGCGGTTGGGCGAGGCGGCTTCGCTCGATGCGCTGATCCGCTCGGGTCTCAAGGATCTCGGTATCAAAGAGGGCGCGCGATGAGCGACGCCCCCTCATCCGGCCGCGTCGTCGGCGCGGCGCGCAAGGAGGAAGATGCCGGCGAGGCGTCGTTCCGGCCGCTGACGCTCGACGATTTCGTCGGCCAGCAAGCGGTGCGCGACAATCTCCGCGTCTTCATCGCCGCCGCGCAGCAGCGCGCCGAGGCGCTCGACCATGTGCTGCTCGCCGGCCCGCCCGGCCTCGGCAAGACCACGCTCGCGCAGATCATCGCGCGCGAGCTCGGCGTCTCCTTCCGCGCGACCTCGGGTCCGGTGATCCAGCGCGCCGGCGACCTTGCCGCGCTCCTCACGAATCTCGAAGCGCGCGACGTGCTCTTCATCGACGAGATCCACCGCCTCGCGCCGGCGGTCGAGGAAATCCTCTATCCGGCGATGGAGGATTTTCAGCTCGACCTCATTATCGGCGAGGGGCCGGCGGCGCGCTCGGTGCGCATCGACCTGCCGCCTTTCACGCTTATTGCGGCGACGACGCGCTCGGGCCTCATCACCCGGCCGCTGCGCGAGCGCTTCGGCATCCCGATGCGTTTGGCTTTCTACGAGCCGGCCGAGCTTTGTCAGATCGTCGAGCGCGGCGCCCGCGTCCTCGGCATGGCGCTCGAGAGCGAAGGCGCCGCCGAGATCGCGCGCCGCTCGCGCGGCACCCCGCGCGTCGCTGCCCGGCTCCTCCGGCGCGTGCGCGACTTCGCCGCAGTGTCGGGGGTGAAGCGCATCGATAAGAAGGCGGCGGATGCGGCGTTGCAGCGGCTCGAAGTCGATGCCAGCGGCCTTGACGCGCTCGACCGGCGCTATCTTTTGTGCATCGTGCAGAATTACGGCGGCGGGCCGGTCGGCGTCGAAACCGTAGCCGCGGCGCTCGGCGACCAGCGCGACGTGATCGAGGAAGTGATCGAGCCTTATCTCATCCAGCAGGGTTTCGTGCAGCGCACCTCGCGCGGCCGGGTGCTGACCGAGCTCGCCTATGGGCATTTGGGCTTGAAGCCGCTGCGCCCGCCGGCCGCGCAGCTCGACCTCTTGGGCGATGAGCAAGAGGAGAGCGGCACATGAGCCTCGCCCAGGGCGCGCGCCATTTGCCGCGCGAAGGTGTGCTCGAGGGCGCGGTTCACCGCTTTCCGGTACGCGTCTATTACGAAGACACCGACGCCGCCGGCATCGTCTACTACGCCAACTATCTCAAATTCATCGAGCGCGCGCGAACCGAGATGATGCGGCTCTATGGCGTCGAGCACGAGCAATCGCGCGTTGCCGGCGGCGTCGCCTTCATCGTGCGCCGCGCCGAGGTCGACTATATCGCGCCGGCGCGGCTCGACGACGAATTGACGGTCGAAACGCGGCTCAAGGAAGTCGGCGGCGCGACGATCCTTCTCTCGCAAGATGTCTGGCGCGCAGACGCAATCCTCGTCCGCGCGACGGTGCTCGTCGCCACGGTCAGCACGCAGGGCCGGCCGGTGCGTCTGCCGGCCGCGCTGCGCAACTCGCTCCTCTCCCTCAACGACAACCCCCGGATGGTCACTGCACATGCCCGATAACGCCGTCGATCAAGCTGTCCTTGCCGGCTCCGCGCCGGTGCATGACCTGTCGGTAGTCACGCTCTTTCTCCAGGCGGACAACCTCGTGAAACTCGTGATGCTCCTGCTGCTCTGCGCCTCGTTCTGGTCGTGGGCGGTCATCTTCGACAAGTTCATCAAGCTGCGCCGGCTGCGGCGCGACGCCGACACGTTCGAGGAAAGCTTCTGGTCGGGCGGCGCGCTCGACGATCTCTACGATCGGATCGGCACGCGGCCGGAGGATCCGATGTCCTCGGTGTTCGCCGCAGCGATGCGCGAATGGCGGCGCAGCATGGCGAAGGGCCTTGCGGGATCGAGCGCGACGCGCATGACCTTGCAAGAGCGCATCGAGCGGGTGATGCAGGTGACGGCGGGTCGCGAGATGGCGCGGATCGAGCGCTACATGCCCTTCCTCGCGACAGTCGGCTCGACCTCGCCCTTCGTCGGCCTCTTCGGCACGGTCTGGGGCATCATG
>DATGLO010000468.1:0-3719 GCA_035294105.1 Allostellaceae bacterium | reverse complement strand
GCCGCTCTTGATGAAAGAACTTCTGGGCGAAAGCGGCGTCGAATACGGGCTTTACTTCATGCTGTTCCCGCTCGGCTATATGGGCGGCAATTGGATATCGAGCCGTCTTTCGGGTCGCGCGCCGATCGATCATATGGTGCTGCTCGGCTCCGCTCTCGCTTTCCTCGCGCTCGCTGCGCAAGCAGCGCTGATCCTCGCCGGCCATCTCTCGCCGCTGCTGATCTTCCTGCCGGGCGGCATGACGAGCTTTGCCCAAGGCCTGTCGTTGCCGAATGCACAGGCGGGCGCGATGCGCGTCGCGCCGGCGTTCGCGGGCACGGCGGCGGGGATCGGCGTCTTCGCGCAGATGTTCTTGTCGGCGGTTTCGGCCGAACTCTACGGTATCATGGCCGACGGCACGGCGCTGCCGATGATCGAGCTCACGATGAGCGGCATGGCGCTCGCTCTCGGCGCGGCCGCGGCGGCTTTTGCGCTCGGCCGCCGCGCACCTCTCCCCGCTTAGACCTTCTGCCCGACGAAGTCCGTGAGCTCGCGCCGCGTCGTATCGCGTGCGAACCACAGGAAGAGCGGTCCCAAGAGGAAGAACGATACCGCGAGCAGCGGCAGCCCCGCCGAGATCGAATGCGACGTCGCGATCCAGCCGAGGATCGCCGGCGCGGTCGAGCCGCCGGCGGTGCCGAAGGCGAAGGCGGCGCCGACCGCCGTGCCGCGGATCTGCGTCGGGAAAATTTCTGTCGTGTAGCCGAGGCCGGTTCCGAAGCTTCCGGTGATGAGGAAGTTCGTCACGAGCCCGACCCAGAACAAGCTCGTCGGGCTGTTGAGATGGCCGAGCAGCACGAGCAGCCCCGCCGCCGGGATCACGAAAGCCGGAATGATGTAGCGGCGCCCGAACGTATCGCACAGCCAACCGCAGACCCAATAGGCAATAATCGCGACGAACATCCAGATCGAAAGGTAGCTCGCGGTCGTCTGGAAGCCGAGATGCTTCTCATTGGCGAGGAATTGCGGCATCCACGCCGACCAGCCGATCCAGGTGAAGAGATAGAAGAAATAGACCAGCGTCGCGATCAGCATCTCGCGTGGGTAGTCGCGCACGGGCGACCAGATATCGAGCTGCTTCTTCAAGCCCTCTTTCAGCATCGATGTGGTGACGTGGTCGAAGCGCGGGCTCTCCTGGATGCCCCAGGCGACCCAGAACACCATCAGCGCCGGCACGAGGCCGATGAAGTAGAGGGCGCGCCAGCCCCAGAGCGGCACGACGGCGAGCGCGGCAAGCGAGCACAGCATGTAGCCGAAAGGATAACCGCCGACGAGACCGCCGAGCGCGGTCGCACGCCATTTCGTCGGCGCGGTCTCCTCCCTGCTTTCGCTGATGAACGAGCATTGTCACGGCGCAACCCTGGCCGGCGGACGAAACCCCGACCGGGTTCCTCCCACCCGCGATGCTGCGCCCGTTGGCAGCCGGGATCAAGGGAACCAGTTTTCGGCGAAGCGGAGCGTCCGTTTTCGCGATGTTCCAAAAAGGGCGCCGAAGCTTACGGATGCAAAAATAATTTCCCGTGCTAAAACCGCCTCAAGATCGAAGAGGCCGAATTCCAGAGGAGGAGTTGAGAGAATGAACGCCGACGCCAAGAAGATCGCCTTGCGGATGATCCCTTATGGGATCTACGTGCTCACCGCCGATGACGGCAAAGGCGGCGTCGCCGCGGCGACCGTGAATTGGGTGACGCAAACCGCTTTCGCGCCGCCGCTCGTCGTCGTTGCCGTCAAGACCGATTCAGGCGCCTATGCGCTCATCAAGAACACCAAGAGCTTCGTGCTCAACATGCTGGGGAAGGACCAGAAGGGTCTTGCTTTCACCTTCTTCAAGCCGGCGCAGCTCGCCGACGGCAAGATCAGCGGCCAGAGCTTCAAGAAAGCCGCCAATGGCGCACCGATCCTCGACGCCGCGACCGCCGCCGTCGAATGCAAGGTGACGACGATCGTCGAGCAAGGCGACCACCATATCGTCGTCGCGGAGGTGACCGAGGCGCATGTCTTGAAGCCGCCCGCCGGCCGTCCCGACGCCGCCATCCTCGAGATGAAAGATTTGGGCGAAAATGTGTTCTATGGCGGCTGAGGCCCAATGGGCCGAATAAGCGCCACGGGAATACATTTTCGGCTGCCGCCGTTATAGAGGTACGCCCTTCTCAGGGCGTTCCTCCCTAAACTTGGGCCGCGGCGATCCCGCGGCCTTCTTCTTGCCTGCTCGGGCTGCGGCTCGCGTCGGACGCCGCGCGCGGAGAAGCGAAACCTGATCCCGTGCATCGCGCCTTGCATCACGATATCGCTCTTGCATCCGATATCGCTAACGACAAGATCGAATGGGCTCCGCCGCTCTTCGAATCGTCAGCCGCGCATGCACCGCAATTGACAAGCCGACCGGCAAAATCCATTGTTTCTTGCCGATTTCTTCTTGTGTCCCACAACGTGCGCAGCGAAGGCGCTTTGGGGTGGCTAGCGGCGAAATTCCGACGAGGTCCGGCTGGCGACGAGAACAACGGCGCGCGCAAGATGCCGCCGCCGTTTGCGCCCGATCCGACCCTCCGCAGCGCCACATCGCCTTGCGGCGCGGCGCGCGGGTGATTGCCGAAACGCCTCAGCTAACGCCCGGCAAAGCGTGGTCGCCGGATCGCCACGGCCGTGGGCGCGGTCTATAACGAAAAGGACAACGGGAGCGCACGATGCCGTCTGAAGCCAAAATCGTGAAAATCGGCGATATCGGCGTAAGCCTGCGCCGCGCCGGTAAAGGCCCGCCCGTGCTGTTTCTCCACGGCGCCGACGGCTATTCGCAATGGCTGCCCTTCTTCGACGCCCTCGCCGAGCGCTATGAGCTTCTCGTGCCCGAGCATCCGGGCTTCGGCGCCTCGGACGATCCGCCGCTCATTCGCAGCGTCTCCGATATGGCGATGTTCTATCTCGATTTCCTCGAGACCCTCGATCTGCGCGGCGTCCACATCGTCGGCCATTCGCTCGGCGGCTGGATCGCGGCGGAAATGCTGGTGCGCGACCGCGCACGCGCGAAAAGCCTGACCCTCATCTCCGCCGCCGGCATCCGCGTCGAAGGCGTGCTCTCGGGCGATCTCTTTATCTGGAACCGCGAAGAATTGCTGCGTAACGTCTTTTATGACCAGCACTTCGCCGAGGTCGCGCTGTCGCTGAAGCCGACCGACGAGCAGATCGATACGATGCTCAAGAACCGCTTCACCGCGACGAAGCTCGGCTGGCAGCCGCGCTGGTTCAATCCCGATCTCGAGAAGTGGCTGCACCGCATCAAGCTCCCGGCGCTGATCCTTTGGGGCAATCAAGACAAGATCATGCCGCCCGCTTATGCCAGGCTGTGGCGCGAGCGCTTGCCCGACGCGCGGCTCGTGATGATCGAGAAATGCGGACATGTGCCGCAGGTCGAAAAACTCGCCGAGACCATCGGCCCGTTGCGCGACTTTCTCGCGGAGGTCTCGCGATGAAACTCATTTCCTTTCACCTCATGCCGTATCGGCCGCTCGATTTCGCCGAGGCGGCAAAGCATCGCTCAGCCTGGGTGGTGCTGCCGAACAGCCTTTACGATCCGGTCAAGGGCGCTGAGGAATACGCGCGCTATATCGACTTCCTGGTCGATGCCGAGCGGCTGGGCTTCGACGGCATCAGCGTCAACGAGCATCACCAGAACGCCTACGGCA
>DATGLO010000467.1:0-5837 GCA_035294105.1 Allostellaceae bacterium | reverse complement strand
TGACCTTGACCGTCTTGCCCTTCAGGTCGTCGGCGCTTTTGATGGGCGAGTCGTAAGGAACGATGATCACGAGCTCGAGCGGCGGACCGGCGAGATTCGCAACCGCCATCATCGGCACGCCCTTCGGCTCGAAGGCCATGTCGGTGCCGCCGCCGAGATAGATATCGGCCGAGCCGGCGATCAACGCCTCCATCGCCTTCGCCGAGCCGGCGAAATTGATGACCTCGATGTCGAGCCCGGGAAAGAAGCCTTGCTCGATGCCGACATCGAGCGGCGCGAAGGCGATCGCATGCGCGTTGGCCTTGCCGACGCGGAGTTTCGTCGCCGCACGCGCGAAACGCGGCGCCGCGAGCGCCGCCGCGCTCGCCGTCCCGAGGATCAGCGCATCGCGCCGCGAGATCGTGGTCTTCATCGTTCCCCCTCGTAGGTGCAACGCGCTCAGGAGCGCAGCCGCTCTTCGGTGCGCGCAGAGATGCCGGGCTTGCCGGCGCGCGTCGCCGCTGCGACGAGCGCGCGATGATAGGCCTCGGCTTCGACCGGCTGATAGCGCGGCGGATTCTCGGCGCTCGTGCAGCTCGGAAGACAGCGGATTTCGGTGCGGCCTTGCGGGTAGGTGAAGAAGGCAAGCGACAGCCGCTCGCTGTCGTTGAAATTCATCACGCGATGGAGGCTCGATTTATAAAGATCGTTGGTCCACATCGCGAACATATCGCCGATATTGACGACGAAGCTGCCGGGCAGCGGCGTCACGTCGATCCATTCGCCGGCGCTGTTGCGCACCTGCAAGCCGCCCAGATCGTCCTGCGACAGCAGCGTGAAAGCGCCGTAATCGGTGTGCGGCGAGAAGCTCCAGCGGCTTGGGTCGTTCGTCGCCGCGCCTGGCTGCTGCTCGATCTTGGGGTAGTAGTTGAACATCAGAACGCAGCCCAGATGTGCGAAGGCCGCGTCGAAGAAATCGAGCGGCAGGTCGAGCGACAGCGCGAAAACGCGCGCCAGCGCGCGGGTGAGCTGCGCGCGCTTGGCGATATGCGCGGTGAAGAACGCGCGGAAGCCGGGCAGCACCGCCTCCTCCGGCCAGATCGAGAGCCCCGCCCAACAGCCGTCCTCCGGCTCGCCAGGAATGATTTCGCGCGTCAGCGAGAACCGCTCTTTCAGATCGGTAGCCTTGCCGTATTCGCTGAGGCCGCCGAGCGGAAAGTAGCCGAAGCGGGTCGGGCCTTTGTCGGCGGTCAGCGGCTGCTTCGCCGCGAGCGGAAGGCGGAAGAAATCGCGGCCGCGCGACAGCGCTTCATCGAGCTCCGCGGCGGGAATGCCGTGGCCCATGAGATAAAAGAAGCCGATATCGATGCAGACGCGCCGCAGCTCGCGCGCGACCGCAAGCCGCGCCGCCTCGCTGCCGCGCGGATCGAGGAAGGGCGCGATGTCGATGACGGGGAGAGAATCGATCGCCTCGCGTGTCGAGGAAACGCTCGTCATGACGAAACCTTACCGAGGCCGATGTTCCGACGCAACTTGCCGACCTTCGTGGTAGAAAGGCCGGCGATCGGCGGCGACGCCCATGCCGTTTTTGCGAGGGGCCGATGTGTGAGCTTTTAATGATGTCGAGCAGCGTTCCGGCGACGGTCAATGTCGAGCTTGGCGTGCTCGCGCGCCATGGCGGCGGCGAAGGGCCCGATCGCGACGGCTGGGGCATCGCCTATTACCAGGACGACGATGTGCGCCTCATCAAGGACGCGGCGCAGGCCTATGGCAGCCCGTGGATCGGCTTCGTCGAAGGTCTTGCGCTGAAGAGCCGGCTGGTCATCGCGCATATCCGCCGCGCCACCACCGGCAAGATCGCGCTCCGCAACACCCATCCCTTCGCCCGCGAGCTGCACGGCCGCATGCATGTCTTCGCGCATAACGGCGCGGTGCCGTCGATCTTCGCGGCGAGCGAATTTCAGCTCGGTCGCTTCCGGCCGGTCGGCGAGACCGATTCGGAATTCGCCTTTTGCGCCCTGATGGAGCGCTTGGCGGCGGCGCACGACAAGCACAAGCGCCTGACGCTGGCGCAGCGCAGCGACATCGTCGCGCAATTCGCGCGCGACATGCGCGCGCTCGGCCCGGCCAATTTCCTCTTCGCCGACGGCGAAGCGGTCTATCTTCACGGCGACCGCCGCCAGATGCATGCGGGTCGATCGGCGGAAGGGCCGGGGCTGCACTATCACGTGCAGCACAGCGTCGCGGGCCGCCCGCTCGCCGGCGCGCGCGGCGTCAAGGTCAAGGACGGCGATCGCCCGGTGATCCTCGCGGCGAGCGTGCCGTTGACCGACGAGGAATGGACGCCGCTCGCCAAAGGCGAGCTGCTCGTCGTTCAAAACGGCGCCATCTATCAGCGGCTTTCGTGATCGCGCCGCTCTCTAAAAGCGCAATGAAATAAGGCGCTTTTTGCGCTCAAGCGGAGGCGCGGCGGCAGGAACCGCCACGCGTCTCATCGGTTAAACCCGCGAGAGAAATCCGAGGCTGGAGATAAGCAAGACCCGAACGGGTGTTCGGGATTGGGGGATTGTGCTCGTGCCTGTGGCTTTGCCGGCCAGCGCGAGCGACCACACAAAGCGGAGAAGACATGAAGCGGATCGCGATACTCACAGGGCTCGGCCTGCTGTTGGCAGGCTGTGCTTACGGCGGAAACGGAAGCTACGGCTCGAACGGCTACTACGGCTATAGCGCCCAGCCGACCACGTATAGCGTGCCTTAGGGCTCGCATGGTTGGTCGGGCTCGCCGTTTAACGGCGGCGATGGGCCGGGAACGCCCGGCGTCGGCAGCGGCGGCTGAGCCGGCGCGAACAGCAGCGACCGCACGGCGAGCCCGGCCGCGACCTATGGCGGCTGAGGACAAGTTCAATCGAGAGGAGACGAGATCATGAAACGTATTCTGCTGATTGCGCTGCTCGGCTTGTCGCTCGCGGGTTGCGTCTATGCCGGCCCGGCGCCGGGCTACCATCACCGCGATTATTACTATTACTGACCGAGTACTGATCGAGGCGTAGGTAATGTGACGGCCGGCCGCGCGTCGGGTGGGGCCGGCCGCCGCATCTCTGCGGGCACGCTGTTCGACGCGCGATCGACGAGGCGCAGGCCGCGGTGGCGCGCGCCGGCTCGTTCGCTTGACAGCGCGCCATGCCGTGATAATCTGATCGTCGTGGTGATTTGAAGCCGACCGGCTTGCGGCCACGTTAAAACAACCGCTAAAAGGTCGGAGGCTTGTATGAAGCCCTGACCCCTCGCGGCAGGGCTTTTTTGTTGGCTCGTTGTTTGCTGCTCGCCGGTCGCTCGAAGAAGCGAAGGAGAACGAGATGGCCCTGATCAACCCCGAGCATTCCGCCAAGTGGCGTCCGCGCACGGTGCTGACGCATAGCGGCGTGCAACGCTCGCAATTCGAAGAGACCGCCGAAGCGATCTTCATGACCTCGGGCTTCGTCTATCGGACCGCCGAGGAAGCCGAGGAAGCCTTCAAAAATCAGGGCACGCGCTACGTCTATTCGCGCTACGCCAATCCGACGATCTCGATGTTCGAAGAGCGGCTGCGGCTCTTGGAAGGCGCCGAAGCGGTGCGCGGCACCTCCTCGGGCATGGCCGCGGTCTTCGCCTCGCTCGCCTGCTTTTTGAAAAAGGGCGATCGCGTCGTCGCATCGCGCGCGCTCTTCGGCTCGTGCCTCTTCATCATTCAAGACATCCTGCCGCGCTATGGCGTCGAGACCCAGCTGGTCGACGGCGCCGATCTCGATCAGTGGCGCGCGGCGCTCAAAGCCGGCGTCAAGGCGGTGTTCGTCGAGAGCCCGTCCAACCCGGGCTTGGAGCTGGTCGACATCAAGGCGGTCGCCGAGCTGACGCATCAGGCGGGCGGCGTGCTCGTCGTCGACAACGTCTTTGCCTCGCCGCTGCTGCAGCGGCCGCTGCAACTCGGCGCCGACATCGTCGTCTATTCCGCGACCAAGCATATCGACGGGCAGGGGCGCAGCCTCGGCGGCGCCGTTCTCGGCAGCGCGAAATACGTCAACGATCACCTTGCGCCGTTCCTCAGGCATACCGGGCCGGCGCTCTCGCCTTTCAACGCGTGGATTCTGGTGAAGGGCCTCGAGACCATAGCGCTGCGCGTCAAGCAGAGCTGCGACAGCGCGATCGAGATCGCGCGCTTCCTCGAGCAGCATCCGCGCGCCGAGCGTATCCGCTATCCCGGGCTCGAAAGCCATCCGCAGCATGCGCTGGCGAAGCGGCAGATGAGCGGCTACGGCACCATCGTCACCCTCAATGTCGGGCGCAACAAGGCCGAGACCTTCCGCTTCCTCAACGCGCTGAAGCTCGCGCGCATCTCGAACAATCTCGGCGACAGCAAGAGCCTCGTCACTCATCCGGCGACGACGACGCACCGCAGTCTGAAACCCGAAGAGCGCGAGCGCCTCGGCATCACCGACGCGCTGATCCGCTTCTCGGTGGGTCTCGAAGACCCGCAAGACCTGATCGAGGATTTGGATCAGGCCTTGAAGGCGGTGTAGAGGCTAGTCGCGCGGCTCTTGCGGCGGCTCGTCCGCGGCGGGCTCGTCCTTGATGACCTCGCCGAAGGCCCAAAGGCCGAGCCAGTAATAGACGAGGACCAGCCCGCTCAAGGCGAAGAAAATCGTCGGCACCATGACGAAGGCGATGTCGGGCCAGCTTCCGCCACGCATCGAATCGAGGCCGGATAGCAGCCAGGCGAATGAGACGATCAGCGCGGCGACGCCGACGCCCAGGCCGAGCTTCGCGCGCTGCCAGATCGCCGCGGTCATGAGGATGCGCACCGGCGTCTTCGGCAGGCCGCGCATGATGTTGAACGCGACGAGACAGCCGGCGCCGAAGAGCAGGGTGCAGACGAGCAGCCAGAACGGGTCGTAATAGGCCTGCCGCTGCGAGGCGTAGGAGATCGCGATGCCGCAGGCGACGAGGACGATCAGCGCGGGCGAGGGATAAACGGTTCTTTGCATGGGTGACGGCCGGCCCTAGGGATGAAATCGCTGGGCCCATCGTCGCAAGCCTCGGTCAACGATTCGTTACGCCTAAAATGCGCGGCAAATGCGGCGCGATAAGCCTAACCGGCCTTAGCCGAAGCGCGGCAGCAGCTTGAGCGCGTTGCCGCGATCGACCGCGGCGAGCTCTTGCGCGGAGAAGCCGCATTGCGCGACGCGCTCGGCCTGATCGACGCAGCCGGCGCCGTAAGGATAGTCGGTGCCGAAGAGGATCTGCGTCACCGGGATGATCGCGCGCAAGGCACCGACAGGCCCCGGATGCGCGGTCTGGGCGAGGTCGTAATGGAATTTCGTCAGCTCGTGCATCATGCCGTTCGGCATCGCCGCTTTCATCGCGGCGCTGTCGCGGCCGCTGAAATCGTAAAAGCGCTGGATGAGATAAGGCATCGTCCCGCCGGCATGGCAGAAGATCCAGCGGATATTCGGATAGCGCGCCGCCGCGCCGCCGAAGACAAGGCTGGCGATGGTGCGCGTCGTGTCGGTGCCGTATTCGATGATGGCATCGGCGATCGACGGCTGCAGATTGGTGCAGCAGACGCAGGACGTCGGATGGACGAAAACCAGCGCCTGGCGGCGGTTCAATTCCTCGAGCACCGGCGCGAATTTCGGATCGCCGAGAAACTTCGTGCCGCCGGCGTCGTAGCTCGTGTACAGCCCGATGCCGTCGGCCTTGAGCTGGTCGAAAGCATAGGCGATCTCGGCGAGGCTGCCGGCGATATCGGGCAGCGGCAACGCCGCGAAGAGACCGAAGCGCTTCGGCCGGTCTGCGACCATCTTTGCGCCGGCGTCGTTGGA
>DATGLO010000466.1:0-2094 GCA_035294105.1 Allostellaceae bacterium | reverse complement strand
TTCGTCACCCCGGCCAAGCGAAGCGCGAGCCGGGGTCCAGGGAACCAGCACGGCGTTTATCCTGGACCCCCGCTTTCGCGGGGGTGGCGAAGGATTTTATCACGCTCTTGTCTGCAAGGTCGCGCCGGCTCACAAAGGATGAAATCAACGGGAGGAACGAAATGC
The DNA here is from genome assembly GCA_035294105.1 of Allostellaceae bacterium. GTDB lineage: Bacteria > Pseudomonadota > Alphaproteobacteria > ATCC43930 > CGMCC-115725 > CAIKMD01. The sequence continues at coordinate 1,929 of DATGLO010000466.1, read as the reverse complement.
CGCAACAGGTCATCAATCTCAAAGGCATCGATCATCCGCAAGCCTCGCCGCTGGCGTGCAAGATCGGGCCGCTCTTATGCTCGGGCGCGATCTATGGCCGCGATCCCGAAAGCGGCGTGCTGCCGGAGGGGGCCGAGGCCCAGGCGCGCAACACCTTCGCCAATATGAAGCGCGTGCTGGCGGCGGCCGGCATGAGCGTCGACGACGTCGCCAAGCTGACGATCTATCTCGTCGACGACGCGCATCGCGAGGCCGCCTTCGCGGAATGGGCTAAGGTCTGGCCCGATCCCCAGCGCCGCCCGGCGCGCCGCACCCTGGTGTCGCCGATCCATGCCGGCATCGTCCAGGTCGAGATCATCGCCTATAAGGCGTGAGGCGATGCGCCCGTTCTTCGCGCTGCTGCTTGCGCTTGCGACTTTCGCACCGCTCGGCATCGCCTCGCCTGCGCAGGCAGCCGAGAAAGTCGCGGTCGGGATCGTCGGCGGGTTCAACGCCTTCACCTGGCCGGCGGCGATCGCCGTCAGCAAAGGCTTCTACACCGCGCGCGGCATCGACGCCGATATCATCTTCATGCCGTCCTCGCCTGGCATGCTGCAGCAGCTCGCCGCCGGCTCGCTCGATATCGCGGGCAGCGCCGGCCTCGTCGACCCAGTGCGGCTGGTCGCCCGCAACGCGCCGATCGCCTTGGGCCGGATCGAGCTGCGGGTCTCGCCTTACGATCTCGTCGCCAAGTCGTCGTTCGCCAGCATTGCCGAGCTCAAAGGCAAGAACGTCGCCATCGGCAGCCGCAGCGACATTACCTGGGTGTTGATCGTGAAAATGCTCGGCTCTGCCGGCCTAGCGCCGAACGATGTCGAGATGATGTATTCGGGCTCGACCGTGTCGCGCTATTCGGCGCTCAAGGCCGGCGCCTTCGATGCGACTTTCCTCGCGCCGCCGCTCAATTTCATCGCCCGCGGCGAAGGCTTCCGCTCGCTCGGCATCGCCGGCGATTACGCGAAGGACCTGCCCTTCACCGGCTCGATCGTCAATCGCAACTGGGCGGCGGCGCATATGGCGGCGGCAAAGAATTTCTTCGCGGCCAACGATCAGGCCGATGATTGGCTCGGCGATCCGGCTCATCGCGACGAGGCGATCAAGATCCTGATCGAGCAATCGAAGAGCAATGCCGAGGACGCCGCGCGCAGCTACGACTTCCTCGTCGGCGGGCATTATTTCGACAACACGCACAAGGTCTCGCGCCGCGGCGTCGCCGCTTTGGTTCAGGCGCTGCACGACCTGGGCGACAGCGACGTCAACCCGACGGCCGAGCAATCGGTTATCGCGGGCGTGACGGAGTTGGAAGAGTAAGGGCACATCGTTTTTAATTCGTCACCCCGGCCAAGCGAAGCGCGAGCCGGGGTCCAGGGTTACCGCACGTCGCTCGCCCTGGATTCCCGCTTTCGCGGGAATGACGAAATCAAAACCGCAAACTAAGCCCCGATTCGTGCGATCGCGGCGGTGAGCTTGGCCAAGGTCGCCTGGTGTTCGGCCTGGCGCTCGCGCTGCTCTTCGATCGCCTCGGGCTTGGCCTTCGCCATGAATTGCTCGTTGCCGAGCTTCTTCGCGATTTTGTCGAGCTCGGCACGCATCGCTGCCGCCTCTTTCTCGAGCCGCGCGCGTTCCTTGCCGAGATCGACCGCGCCGGCAACATCGAGCATCACCGTTGTGCCCCCGACGACGATCTGCAGAGCCGTCTTCGCGTTGCTGGCCGTGCCGAGCTCGATCGTTTTCAGCCGCGCGAGACGGCGGATCTGCTCGGCATGCGCCGCGGCCCAGGCGCGGCTTTCGGGCCGCGTCTCGGTGATCGCCGCCACGAGCTCGCTCGCTGCCGGCACGTTCATTTCCGAGCGCGTCGCGCGGATCGCCGAAATGAGGCTCACCACCCAT
>DATGLO010000465.1:0-2707 GCA_035294105.1 Allostellaceae bacterium | reverse complement strand
AATTCGTGAGCGACCTGCTGCAAGCTGCCGCCGAGTTTCCGCCGCTGCCCGGCCGCGACTATCCGGCGCTCTTCGAGGCGCTGTTCGCCGGGCAGGTGGTGCGGCCGCCCTATGGCCGCCATCCGCGGCTCTTCATCTGGGGCTTGATGGAGGCGCGGCTCCAGCACGCCGATCTCATGATCCTGGGCGGCCTCAACGAGGGCGTCTGGCCGCCCGAGACGGAGAGCGATCCGTGGCTGTCGCGGCCCATGCGGCGCGCCTTCGGCCTGAGCCCGCCCGAGCGGCGCATCGGCGTCGCGGCGCATGATTTTGCCTTGGCCCTCGGCGCGCGCGAGGTGGTGATGACGCGTGCGGCGCGTGTCGAAGGCACGCCGACGGTGCCGTCGCGCTGGCTCTTGCGGCTCGACACCGTGCTCGCCGCCGCCGGGATCGAGCACCAGCTTGCCGCCGACCGCGCGCCGCTCCATTGGCACGAAAAGATCGACGCGCCGGCGGGCGCGCCCAAGCCGGCCGATGCGCCGGCGCCCAAGCCGCCGCTCGCCGCGCGACCGCGCAAGCTCTCGATCACCGAGATCGAGACCTGGCGGCGCGATCCTTACGCCATCTATGCGAAACATGTCTTGAAGCTAAAGCCGCTCGATCCGCTCGATGCCGATCCCGGCGCGGCCGAGCGCGGCATCGTCATCCACGATGCGCTGGCGAATTTTTTGAAAGAATATCCGCAACGGCTGCCCGCCGATGCCGTGGCGCGGCTGTTGCTCCAAGGCGAGAAATCTTTCGGCGAGATTCTCGCGCGGCCCGGCGTCTGGGCCTTTTGGTGGCCGCGCTACAAGCGCATTGCCGAATGGATCGCGGCCAAGGATGCGGAGCGGCGGCCGCTCATCGAGAATATCTTCGCCGAAATCGCGGGCCGCATGGTCTTGGACAGCGCGGCGGGCGCGTTCGAGATCGTCGGCCGTGCCGACCGCATCGAGCGCCGGCGCGATGGCGCCGTGGCGCTGATCGACTACAAGACCGGCGGCGTGCCCGAAACCAACGAGATCGCCGACGGTTTCACGCCGCAGCTCGCCCTCGAAGCGGCGATGATCGAGCGCGGCGGCTTTGCCGACATTCCGCCCAGCGCCGTCGCGGAGCTGGCTTATTGGAAGCTCGGCGGCGGCGATCCCGCCGGCAAGGTGATGCGCCGCGCGGACGATCCCGTCGAATTGCGCAAGCTCATCGATAACACGATCGCCGGGCTGACGGCGTTGATCGCGCGTTTTGACGATCCGGCGACGCCCTATCTCGCCGTGCCGGCGCCCGACAAGGCGCCGCGCTATTCCGATTACGCGCATCTCGAGCGGGTGAAGGAATGGCTCGCCGGGGATGAGGAAGAAGAATGAGCGGCAGCGCGCTCGATCTTCCGCTCTTCGATCCCGGCCGGCAGCAACGTGCCGCGTACGAGCGCGGCGTCTCGGTCTGGGTCGAGGCGTCGGCCGGCAGCGGCAAGACGACCGTGCTGACGCGCCGTGTGCTGTCGCTCCTGCTCGCGAACACCCCGCCCTCGCGCATTCTCTGCCTCACCTTCACCAAAGCGGCGGCGGCCGAGATGGCCAACCGCATCAACGAAACCTTGTCGCGTTGGGCGACGAGCAGCGACGGCGCACTCGCGCAGGAGCTCGTCCCGCTGACCGGCGAAGCGCCCGATGCCGAGCTGCTCGACTACGCGCGCCAGCTCTTTGCGCGTGTCCTCGATGCGCCGGGCGGCATCACGATCGCGACGATTCATGCCTTTTGCCAATCGCTGCTGCGCCGCTTTCCGCTCGAAGCCGGGGTCGCGCCGCATTTCGAGCTGATGGACGATCGCTCCAGCGCCGAAGCCTTGACGGCGGCGCGCGAGACCGTGCTCGCGCGCGCGCGCGAAGAGCGCAGCTCGGCACTCGCCGCGGCGCTCGCCGAAGCCGTGCAGCACGTGCATGAGGAAAAGTTCAGCGAGATTCTCGGCGCCCTCGCGCAGGAACGCGCGCGGCTCTTCCAGGCGCTCGGCCGCGGTTTCGATGGCTTCGCTACGGAGCTGCGCCGCCTGTTGGGCGTCGGCGCGGGCGAGACGCCGATGGGCGTCCTTGCGGAAGCTTGCGCCGATCCAACCCGCGACGAAGCGGCGCTGCGGGCCGCGGCCACGGCGATGCTCGCCAGCAAAGGCAAGCGCAACAAGGAGCGCGGCAAGATTATCGCCGACTGGCTGGCGGCGGGCGACGCGCGCATCGTCGAATTCGACAACTACCTGCGCGCTTTCTTTTCCGACGGCGGCGACGGTCCGCGTTACGTCGATCTCATCACCGCCGCGTTGAAGCGCGAGCAGCCGGAGGTTCTCGCTTGTCTCGAAGCCGAGGCCGAGCGGCTGCAGGCGATTCGCCAGCGCCGCTGCGCCGCCGAAATCTATGCCGCGACCGCCGCCATCGCGCGGCTCGGCGCCGCAATGATCGAGGAATACGAGCGGCACAAGGCGTCGCGCGCGTTGCTCGATTACGACGATCTCGTGCTGAAAACCCGCGATCTGCTGCAGCGGCCGGGAATCGCGCCGTGGGTGCTCTATAAGCTCGATGGCGGACTCGATCACATCCTCGTCGATGAGGCGCAGGACACGAATCCAGAGCAATGGGAGATCGTGCAGCTTATCGCCGAAGAGTTTTTCGCCGGCGAGGGCGCGCGCGAGGCGCGGCGCACC
>DATGLO010000464.1:0-5177 GCA_035294105.1 Allostellaceae bacterium | reverse complement strand
GGCGGTGGCGGCCGCGATGGCGAAGGCGCGCGAGGCCCGCGCGGGCGACGTGCTCGCCGACCTGTCGCCGGTGGTCGAAGCGGTCATCGCAGCCGCCACCCATCCCGACCCGAGGCCGCGCTACGCGGTCGGCAAGGGCATGGCCGAGATGCTGGAGCCGGCGCTCGCCGCGCTCGAGACCCTGCACCGGTTCGATCTCGAGCGGGCCGGCCTTGCCTGAGGGAGGCGGCTTGAATCCGGCCGCCCGCACGCCGCGCGCCTTGCCGCGCCTGTCGCCCTAGCGCGCGACGAGACCGCCGTGCTCGCTCGCGCCTGCGGTGAAGCCCCAGGACTTCATCCAGTCATAGGTGCGGCCGAAGAGATCGGCATCGTAGCTGTCGACGTGCTTGTAGCGCACGAAGGCGCGCAGCAGCTCGTGCGGCGCCAGGGCGCCGGCGGCCGCCGCCGTCACGTGATGGGCATAGCGATGAAAGTCGCGGTTGATGAGATCGACCGCCTCGTTCTCGGCCGCGTAATAGGCCCGGCGCTCGGCCGGCGTCAGGGTCGGGGCGACGACCTCGCCGCCGCGGTAGAACTCGGCGGCGATGATATGCGCGCCCTCCTTGAGGCCGAGGCTGATGAAGGGCTCCATCACCACGACCGCGCGATGCTTCCTGTCGCGCAGCGCTTCCCAGCGCTGCCAGGGCAGGCCGCCGGCGTCGATCTTCACATGCTCGCGGCCGACCGCGCTTTCGAGCATCTGGATGGCGGTGTAGTGCGAGCCGGTCATCTCTTGCACCAGCACGCCGATATCGGCGAGGTCGCGCGGCGTCTGCAGCGCGTCGTCGAACGTGATGATGGCCTGGGCCGCGACCGAGGCGCGCAGCGCGCCGATGCTGCCGCCGCGCTTGCCGCGCTCGAGCCGGTCGATGCTGGCCCATTCGCAGACATTGTAGCCGTCGGCCGTGCCGCACTCGAAGGCTTGCTCCTTCATGCGCTCGAGCGCCGGCATGGTGCTGTTGTCGTGCTTCTCGCGGTCCGACCACTTGCCGGTCATGACCACGTCGAGCCCGGCTTTCTCGAACAGCTTTTCCTCGATGCCGACCATAACGGGCAGATCGAAGACCGGATTGTTGGGCGCGATCCGCACCACCGGTAAATCATTCGCCATCGCTCATCTCCTTGGCCTAACGAGGAAAAACGGCGCCCCGTTTGTCGGGCGCTTGATCGAGCCAGCCGCTCTCCCCACATTTTTGGTTTGCGCCTTGTCGCGGACGGAAACCAGGATATGCAGGAAGAACCTTCGCAGGTGTGGCACGGTACCACCATCATCGCCGTGCGGAAAGATGGCCATGTGACCCTCGCCGGTGATGGTCAGGTGTCGATGGGGAACACGGTCGTCAAGTCGAACGCCAAGAAATTGCGGCGCTTGGCGGGCGGCGCGGTTTTGGCGGGCTTTGCCGGCGCGACCGCCGACGCCTTTGCACTGTTCGACCGGCTCGAGGGCAAGCTCGAGCAATACCCCAACCAGCTGACCCGCGCCTGCGTCGAGCTGGCCAAGGATTGGCGCACGGACCGCTATCTGAGGCGGCTCGAGGCGATCATGGCGGTCGCGGACAAGTCCGTGTCGCTCATCGTTTCCGGCACCGGCGACGTGCTCGAGCCTGAGGACGGTCTGATCGGCATCGGCTCGGGCGGGAATTACGCGCTTGCCGCCGCGCGGGCGCTGATCGACATTCCGGGCCTCGATTCCGAGGCAATCGCCCGCAAGGCGATGGCCATCGCCGCTTCCATCTGCGTCTTCACCAACGACAAAGTCACCCTCGAAACCCTATGAGCGCTTCTTTCAGCCCGCGCGAGATCGTTTCCGAACTCGACCGCCACATTGTCGGCCAAGCCGACGCCAAACGCGCCGTCGCGATCGCCCTGCGCAACCGGTGGCGACGCCAGCAATTGCCGCCGGAGCTGCGCGAAGAGGTATTGCCGAAGAACATCCTGATGATCGGACCCACCGGCATCGGCAAGACCGAGATCGCGCGGCGCCTCGCGAAACTGGCGCAAGCGCCGTTTATCAAAGTTGAAGCGACGAAATTCACCGAGGTCGGCTATGTCGGCCGCGATGTCGAGCAAATCGTGCGAGACCTCATCGAGGTCTCGCTAGTCATGACGCGCGAGCGCTTGCGCACGAATGTCGCGAGCAAGGCCGAGGTCGCCGCCGAGGAGCGCGTGCTCGACGCGCTGGTCGGGCCGGGCGCCGGGCCCGATACGCGCGCCAAGTTCCGCAACATGCTGCGCAATAACGAACTCAACGACCGCGAGATCGAAATCCAGGTGCAGGATACCGGCGGCGGCATGCCGACCCTCGAGATTCCCGGCATGCCCGGGGCGCAGATGGGCATGGTCAATCTCGGCGATATCTTCGGCAAAGCCTTCGGCGGCAACCGCACCAAGCCGCGCAAGATGACCGTGGCCGACAGCTACAAGGTGCTGATCGCCGAGGAGAGCGACAAGCTGCTCGATCAGGAGCAGGTCACCAAGGACGCGTTGTTCGCCGCCGAGCAGAACGGCATCGTCTTCATCGACGAGATCGACAAGATCGCCGGTCGCAGCGAACAGCGCATCGGTGCCGATGTCAGCCGCGAAGGCGTGCAGCGCGATCTCTTGCCGCTGATCGAAGGCACAACGGTCGCGACCAAGCACGGCGCCGTGAAGACGGATCATATCCTCTTCATTGCTTCGGGCGCGTTCCATCTCAGCAAGCCGTCGGACCTGTTGCCCGAGCTGCAGGGCCGGCTGCCGATCCGCGTCGAGCTGAAGCCGCTGACGCGCGACGATTTTCGCCGCATCCTGACCGAGCCCGAAGCGAGCCTCATCAAGCAGTACAAGGCGCTGATGGCGACCGAGGGCGTGACGCTCGATTTCACCGAGGACGCGATCGACGAGCTCGCCGCCCTGGCCGAGGAGATCAACACCACGGTCGAGAACATCGGCGCGCGCCGTCTCCATACCGTGATGGAGCGGCTGTTGGAGGAAGCGAGCTTTACCGCTTCCGATCAGCCGCCCGACACGGTGCTGAAGATCGACCGCGATTACGTGCGCGAGCGCGTGGGCGCGCTCGCAAAGAACGCGGATCTCTCGAAGTTCATCCTCTAGCCCGGCAAAGCGATCGCCGCCGGCGCGGCGCCTTACGGGTGCCGTGCATGGCGCAAGGCAAAGCACCTGCCCGAATCATCGGGCAGGTGCGTATGCTCATGTGCGAGAGAGCGGCGCGTGCCGCTCGCCGTAGCCTAATCGGCGGAGGCGAGGTTCGACGCTGCCGGCTTGCCGCGATCCATCGCGACGTCGTATTTCAGCTTCTGACCCTCGGCCAATCCGCCCATGCCTGCACGCTCGACAGCCGAGATGTGCACGAACACATCTTTGCCGCCATCGTCAGGACGAATAAAGCCATAGCCCTTTTGGGCGTTGAACCATTTCACGGTGCCGATAGCCAAGAGAAGTCTCCAATCAAGAAACGCGACGCAGACGGACCCCGAAGGCATCCGTCCAGGGGGGAGTGATACGGTCGTTCCAATCGCGCCGCAAGGCAACAGATTTTTTTTGGCGTCTTTGTGGTTAAGATACGGCAATCATGGCGCTGCGCTTGCGCTTCCACGCGCTAGGCGGTTAGCTCGCAACTGCGAGACGATATCGAGCAAGGAGGAATCTATGGACACAATCGAGTCCGCCCCGCCGCCGAAACCGCGCGTGACGCCGCTCAACCGGCCGAAAGTGTTTTCGCACGGCACGCTCGAGTGCAAGAGCCTTGCCGCGTCGCGGCCGTTCTACGAAGAATTTCTCGGCCTCGACTGCGTGCGCCACGCCAAGAAGGCGATGATGATCCGCAAGGGCCTCTATTGGGGCCTTGTCTGCCTCGAGAAAGGCGAGCGCGTTCGGCCCGTCGGCGTCGGCAACCATTGGGGCCTCGATCTCGCGACCAAGGAAGAGGTCGATCGCGCGCGCGAGCTGGCGCTGCAGTACAAAGAGAAATACGGCATCCAGAAGGTGATGCGCATCACCGAGATGCACGGCACCTACGCCTTCTACTTCCAGGATCGCGACGGCAATTGGTGGGAATTCCAATATGTCGGCGGCGGGCAAGAGAACGGCACCGGCCGCTACGACAAGCATTTCGCGCGCGGCGATGTCGTCGATATGTCGGTCGACACGTCGATGGAAGAGCCCGAGCCCGATCCGGAAGAATAAGCGCCGATTAACGCGCGTGTGCCCTTCGCCGGCGCGGCGGCGAAGCCGGCACCGATTTGATGATGTCGAGGATCCGCGCGGTGCGGTCGGGCGGCAGGTTGCGGATGCGCTCGGCCAAAAGATTTGCGAGCTCGGTCGCCGCCGGCGAGAGACCGGCCGTGTCGACGGTGACGCGCGGATGCGAGAGGCGGGCGAGGCGCATCAGCTCGTCGGCCTCGTCCCAGATGATGTTGAGCTGCGCGCAGATTGCGACCACCATCGCATGCGTCGGCCGGCCGCGCCGGCCATGTTCGAGCGCCGAGAGATAAGCCGCCGAGACGCCGAGCGCCTCGGCCATGTCCTTCAAGGCAATGCCGCGCTCGGCACGCAATTGCCGCAGCTTGACGCCAAAGGGGGTCATTTCTCGCGCCGCAGCCGGAGGTAGAGCGCACCCTCGCCGCCATGATGGAGATGCGCGCGCGAGATCGCGAGGATCGCGTCGCGATGCGTCTTCTCATTGAGCCAGCGCGGCACGGCGCTGTGCAGCACGCCGGATTTGCCGGTGATCACCAGCACCGTGCGTTTGCCGTGCTTTTGCGCGCGGCCGATGAAGCGCAACAGCGCCTCATGCGCCTCGGCCTGGGTCATGCCGTGAAGATCGAGCCGCGCCTCGATCGCAACGGTGCCGCGTTTCAGCGCTTGTATGCTGCGGCGGTCGAGCGCCGCGACGGATTTCGTGGCGGGGGGTGCGGCCGGTTCTGGTTTCGGGATCGCGGCGCGCGGCGCGGCCGCCTTGTGGCGCGGCGCGGGCGGCGGTTCTTCGGCCGGCTCGTCGCGCAGCCGCTTCACGCCTTTCATCGTCTCGCGCCACAGCGCGCGCTCATCGCTGTTAAGCGTCCGCATCGTCGACGATCACGATATGCAGCCGCCGCGGTCCATGCGCGCCCAAGACGAGGCGCTGCTCGATGTCGCCG
>DATGLO010000463.1:0-3078 GCA_035294105.1 Allostellaceae bacterium | reverse complement strand
CGACCGACGATCGCGAAGGTGCCGTGATCGCGCAAAGCGATCTCCGGCCGAGCCGCGAAGAGCTGCTCGCCGTTGTGCCGCGCTTCACGGGGTCGATCATGCAGCAGCCGCCGGATTTTTCGGCGATCAAGCGCAATGGCGAGCGGGCTTATGACCTGGCGCGCGAGGGCACCGCGCCCGACCTCGCGCCGCGGCCGGTCGAGATTCATGCCTTACGGCTCTTAGCGATGCCCGATCGGGCCCATGCCGAATTCGAGGCCGTGGTGGGAAAAGGCGCCTACATCCGGGCGCTGGGCCGCGACCTCGGCCTGGCGCTAGGCTGCTATGCCTTTGTCAGCGAACTGCGGCGTTTGGCCGTCGGGCGGTTCACCCTGGACGCCGCGATTTCCCTAGATAAACTGGAGAGTCTGGGGCATAGTCCGACCGCTTCCGGGCATTTGCTGCCGATCGAGACCGCGCTGGACGACATCCCGGCGCTGGCCTTGAGCGGAGAAGAGGCGGAGGCCTTGCGTTGCGGGCGTGTCGTGACGCCGTTGCGCCCATCGGATCGGGCGCGCATCGATCTTCTTGAAGATGGCGCGACGATCCGCGCAACCAGCGACGGAAGGCTGGTGGCGCTGGCCGCAATCGACAAAGGCGTTATCCGCCCCGTGCGTGTGATGAATTTTTGAGACAAGGAGAGACCGATGTCGATTACGCTCGAGCGCAAGCAAGAGCTGGTTCAGGAATTCCAGCGCAAGAAGGACGACACCGGGTCGCCCGAAGTGCAAGTCGCACTCCTCTCGGAACGGATTACCAACCTGACCGAGCATCTGAGCCATCATCAGAAAGATTTCCATTCGCGGCGCGGCCTCCTCGTGATGGTTGGCCAACGCCGCAGCCTGCTCGATTACCTGAAGCGCACGGATGTCGCGCGCTACAACCAGCTGATCGAGCGTCTGGGGCTTCGCCGCTGAGCGGCTTGCCGCATCCTATCGTTTTGACGGGCGCCAGCGCCGCGACGACCGCAAGGGTCGCTCGCGCCGCGCCCTTACGCCTTTCACCAGAGAGCCAAGAGAGAAGAGAGAGAACCCGATCATGTTCGAGGTATATCGGAAAGAGTTGATGTGGGGCGGCCGCCGCCTCGTTTTGGAGACAGGAAAAGTTGCGCGACAGGCCAACGGCGCCGTGATGGCGACCTACGGCGAGACGACGGTGCTCTGCACCGCGGTCGCGAACAAGCAGCAGAAGCCGGGTCAGGATTTCTTCCCGCTCACCGTCAATTATCAGGAAAAGACTTTCGCCGCCGGCAAGATCCCAGGCGGCTTCTTCAAGCGCGAAGGCCGGCCTTCCGAAAAGGAAGTGCTCACGTCGCGCCTCATCGATCGCCCGATCCGGCCGCTTTTCGCACCGGGCTTCCTCAATGAGACGCAGGTCGTCTGCACTGTCCTCAGCCACGACCTCGAGAACGATCCCGACATCGTCGCGATGATCGGTGCGTCGGCCGCGCTCACCATCTCGGGGATTCCGTTCCTGGGCCCGATCGGGGGCGCCCGTGTAGGCTATATCGACGGCCAATACGTGCTCAACCCGAAGCTCGACGAGCTGCCGAATTCGGCGCTCGAGCTCGTCGTCGCCGGCACCACCGAAGGCGTGCTGATGGTCGAATCCGAAGCGAAGGAGCTGTCGGAAGAGGTGATGCTCGGCGCGGTGATGTTCGGCCATAAGTCGTTTCAGCCGGTCATCCAGGCGATCATCGAGCTCGCCGAAGTCGCGGCGAAAGAGCCGTGGACGATGCCGGAGAAGCCGGCGAATGCCGCGGCCATCGAAGAGAAGCTGCGCGCCGCGGTCAGCGCCGATATCGCCGCCGCCTATGCTGAGCAGCAGAAGCAGGCGCGCCAGCAACGGCTCGAAGCGGCCAAGGCGAAGATCGCCGAACTATTCACCGACGAGGCCGAGAAGACCCTCGCGGCCAAGCTTTTCAAGAATCTCGAGAAGGACATCGTTCGCGGCGCCATCATCGAAGGCAAGCCGCGCATCGACGGCCGCGACACCAAGACCGTGCGCCCGATCTCGGTCGAGGTCGGCGTGCTGCCGCGCGCGCACGGTTCGGCGCTGTTCACCCGCGGCGAAACGCAATCGCTCGGCGTGACGACGCTCGGCACAGGCCAGGACGAGCAGATCATCGATGCGCTCGAAGGCGAATTCCGCGCGCATTTCCTCTTGCACTACAACTTCCCGCCCTATTCGACGGGCGAAGCCGGCCGCATGGGCTCCCCCGGCCGGCGCGAGATCGGCCACGGCAAGCTCGCTTGGCGTGCCGTCCATCCGCTGCTGCCCGAAAAGGAGAAGTTCCCCTACACGATCCGCGTCGTTTCCGAGATCACCGAATCGAACGGCTCCTCCTCGATGGCGACGGTGTGTTCGTCGTCGCTGTCGCTGATGGATGCGGGCGTGCCGCTGGCGCGGCCGGTCGCGGGCATCGCGATGGGCCTCATCAAGGAAGGCGATAAGTTCGCGGTGCTCTCCGACATCCTCGGCGACGAGGATCATTTGGGCGACATGGATTTCAAGGTCGCGGGTACCGAAAAGGGCATCACCGCGCTGCAGATGGACATCAAGATCACCTCGATCACCGAGGAGATCATGAAGATCGCTCTGCATCAGGCGCAGGGCGGCCGCATGCACATCCTCGGCGAGATGTCGAAGGCCTTGGATGCCGCGCGCGAGGCGGTCTCGAACAACGCGCCGCGCATCACGACGATCACCATTCCGAAGGATAAGATCCGCGAAGTCATCGGCTCGGGCGGCAAGGTCATCCGCGAGATTTGCGAGGTCACGGGCGCCAAGGTCGACATCGAGGACGACGGCACCATCAAGATCGCCGCCACCGACGCCCTGCAGTCGCAGCAGGCGATCGACTGGATCCGCGGCATCGTGGCGGAGCCCGAGATTGGCGTGATCTACAACGGCAAGGTGGTGAAGACTGCCGAATTCGGTGCTTTCGTCAACTTCCTGGGCTCCCGCGACGGGTTGGTGCACATCAGCGAATTGCAGCAGAACCGCGTGGGCAAGACCACCGACGTGGTCAAGGTCGGC
>DATGLO010000462.1:0-4033 GCA_035294105.1 Allostellaceae bacterium | reverse complement strand
CCGAAGCCGGCGATCGCGCCGAGGCTGGCATCGCCCGTGGCGGCGCCGATTCCCGAGATGAGACCGTAGCGCGCGCCTTCGAAGAGACAGCGCCGCACGCAGAGCACGCCCACCGGTCCCGCCGGCAACGCGATGACGATGCCCACGACGATGCCTTTGGCGAGAATGAGGAGCAGCATGATGCGCTTCGCAGTCTCTGTCATGCCGCCATCCGCGCGCAACGGGAAACGCGGCCGAGCCGCCCGATGGAAGGATTTTTAGATTTGAACGAGATGCCGCCCCGACGAAATCCGGCAGCCGTTTTTCGGCTGCACGCCGCGGTAACGGCTTTCGCCGGTAAGGGGCTGAGGTTAGGGTAGGGCGCGATGTCGAACGACGAAGCGAAGCCCGAGGACAAGCTCGCCGAGACGCGGCCCAAGCTGGTCGAGTCGAAAGAGCGCTGGGCACGCGAAGGCCGGCTCCTGACTGGACGCGCCGGCGCGCGGGGCGAACGCTTGCCGCCCGGCCAGCATCTCGTGCGCGACTGGCCGGTTCTCGACCTCGGCGTCGATCCGCACGTGACGCCCGAGACTTGGCATCTGGCGATCGATGGCCTCGTCGAGCAGCCGCTGCAATGGAGCTGGGCCCAGTTCCTCGCGCAGCCGCAATTCCACGACGTGTCCGACATTCATTGCGTGACCGCCTGGTCGCGCTTCGACAATCAATGGGACGGGGTCAGCGCCAAGCACATCCTCAGCCTCGTCAAGCCGAAGCCCGAGGCGCGCTTCGTCGTGTTTCACAGCTTCGACGATTACACGACCAACCTGCCGCTCGCCGATTTCGACGACGACGATGTGCTGATCGCGCATTCCTGGCAGGGCAAGCCGCTGCCCCCGGACCATGGCGGCCCGGCGCGCGCGATCGTGCCCAAGCTTTATTTCTGGAAAAGCGCGAAGTGGCTGAAGCGCATCGAATTCATCGCGCGCGACCGGCCGGGCTTTTGGGAAGAGCGCGGTTATCACAACCACGGCGATCCATGGACCGAAGAACGCTATGGATAAGGAGGAACGAGAGTGAACAAAACCGAAGCCGCGGCGTTCGACCGTGACCTGCGCGGGTTATTGGGGCTGGCGGTGCCGCCGATCGCGATCGCCTTTGCCGACAGCGTGCCGCCCAATCTGTCGCGCCCGCGGGGCGCGATGCCATCGCCGACAGCCGACGGTCGCACCGGCGCGGTGCCCGCGGGCTGCGTCTTCTGGAACAAGGCGACGGAAAGCGCTTTTGCCACAACCGCTGCGGATCACGGCAATTGCAGCGTCGGCAGCTACACACACGGCTTCAAGACGCTGGATGAAGCGGCGCAAGGCGCCGATGTGAAGGCGCTCATCGGCGCCGAATGGGTGACTCTCGAAGACGCGACCAAGATCCCGACCGTCGCAAAGAAGCCGGGCGCGGTGCTCTACGGACCGCTCGCCGTCGCGGCTTTCGAGCCCGATGTCGTCTTCTTGCGGCTCAACGGCAAGCAACTGATGCTCGTCAACGATGCCTGGCCGGGATTGCGTTTCGAAGGCAAGCCGCAATGCCACATCATTCCGATCGCGCAGGCGGCGCAAGAGGTCGCGGTATCGAGCGGCTGCATGCTGAGCCGCGTGCGCACCGGCATGTCGAACAACGAGGTCACCTGCGCGCTGCCCGCGGCGAAGCTCGGCGAGCTCATCGCAAAGCTGAAGCGTGCGCAGGTTGCGGACCGGAAAGTCGCCGCCTACGCCGCCGAAGATGCAAAACGCTTCGAAGGAGCTTCGCCATGAGCGGCTTCGATTTCGAATTCAAGAAGATCGACGGCGGCGCGTTGCCGCTGGCGGCATGGCGCGGCAAGCCCGTGCTGGTCGTGAACACGGCGTCGGAATGCGGCTACACGCCGCAATATGCCGGGCTCGAGAAGCTGTGGCAGCGTTATCGCGATCGCGGCTTCGTGCTTCTCGGCGTGCCGTCGAACGATTTCGGCGCGCAGGAGCCGGGCAGCGATGCCGAGATCAAGACTTTCTGCACGACCAACTACAAGATCGACTTTCCGCTCGCCGCGAAAGAGCCGGTAACCGGACCCAAGGCGCATCCCTTCTATCAATGGGTGGCGAAGGAAGCCGGGGCGCCGAAGTGGAATTTCCATAAATATCTCATCGCACCCGATGGCGCGCTTGCCGGGGCATGGCCGTCGCGTGTGGCGCCCGAAGATTCCGCGATTACCGGCGCCATCGAGGCGGCGCTGAGGCGTTAAAATTGCTTGCAACATTACAACGAATTAAGCGCTGCCCGGCTGGCGTGGACTTGATTTCCGCGCCTGAAATGCGGCTTATGGCCGAAGATTTGAGAAGAAAAGACCTGAGAGCGAGACCACCAGCATGGATGCGATGATCGATGTTCGCCACTTGACCCGGCGCTTCGGCCCGGTGACGGCGGTGAACGATGTGTCGTTCACGGTGGGGCGTGGCGAGGTGCTCGGCTTTTTGGGCCCGAACGGTGCCGGCAAGTCGACGACGATGAAGGTCATCACCGGCTTCCTCGCGCCGACCAGCGGCACGGCGGTGGTCTGCGGCGCCGACATCGTCGACGATCCGATCGCGGCGAAGCGCCATATCGGCTATCTGCCCGAAGGCGCGCCCGCCTATCCCGACATGACGCCGCTCGGCTTCCTCAAGTTCATCGCGCGCATTCGCGGCTTCGACGGCGCCGAAGCGTCGCGCCATATCGATCTCGCGGTCCAGCGCACCTCGCTTGCGAGCGTGCTTGCTCAGCCGATCGATACTCTGTCCAAGGGCTTCAAGCGCCGCGTCGGTCTCGCGCAAGCTTTGCTCCACGATCCCGATGTGCTGATCCTCGACGAGCCGACCGACGGCCTCGATCCCAATCAGAAGCACGAGGTCCGGACGCTCATCAAAGAGCTCGCACCCGCGAAGGCGATCATCATCTCGACACACATCCTCGAAGAGGTCGACGCCGTCTGCACGCGTGCGACCATCATCGCGCACGGCCGGCTCTTGGCCGACGGCACGCCGGCGCAGCTCGAGGCGCGCTCGCGCCACCACAACGCCGTTCGGCTCGCGATCTCGGGCGAGGCGCCCGACGCGGCGACCGCGTTGATGCGACTGCCCGGAGTCTCTTCGGTCGAGCCCGTCGACGACGATGAAGGGCCGGGGCTGATGATCTTCCCGCGCGACGGTCACGCCATCGTCTCCGAAGTCACCGATCTCGTGCGCACCGCCGGCTGGCCGATCGCCGGCATGCGGGTCGAGCGCGGTCGCCTCGACGACGTGTTCCGCGCGATCACCGCGCCGGCAGCCTGAGCGACACCATCATGCACAATACTTGGGTCATCTTCCGCCGCGAGCTTGCGAGCTATTTCGCGACGCCGCTCGCTTACGTCTTCATCGTGATCTTCCTCGTGCTCGCCGGCACGCTGACCTTCTTCCTCGGCAGTTTCTTCGACCGCGGTCAGGACGATCTCGTCGCTTTCTTCAGCTTCCACCCCTGGCTCTATCTCGTTTTCATCCCGGCACTGTCGATGCGGCTTTGGGCCGAGGAACGCAAGAGCGGGACGATCGAGCTGTTCCTCACGCTCCCGGTGTCGATGACCTCGGCGGTGCTCGGCAAGTTCCTCGCTGCCTGGGCGTTCGCCGGCATCGCATTGATCCTCACCTTTCCGTTCTGGATCACGGTCAACATCCTGGGGCAGCCCGACAACGGCGTGATCCTGGCGAGCTATATCGGCAGCTTCCTGATGGCGGGCGCTTTCCTTTCGATCGGCGCCGCGCTCTCGGCGCTCACCAAGAACCAGGTCATCGCCTTCGTGATCACGGCGGCGGTCTGCTTCCTCTTCACGGTGAGCGGCTCGTCGATCGTGCTGGGCTTTCTCAGCGGCTGGGCGCCGCAGGCGGTGCTCAACGGCATCGCGTCGTTCAGCTTCCTCGATCATTTCAACGCCATCATTCGCGGCGTCATCGATCTGCGCGACGCCGTGTTCTTCGTTTCCGTGATCGCGCTCTTCCTGTTCGCGAAT
>DATGLO010000461.1:0-7669 GCA_035294105.1 Allostellaceae bacterium | reverse complement strand
GCGCGCGTGCTCGATCTCGGCTGCGGCGGCGGTCATGTTAGCTTCGCGGTGGCGCCGCATGTCGGCGAGGTGGTCGCTTACGATCTTTCCGCCGAGATGCTGGCGGTGGTCTCCAAAGCGGCGCGCGAGCGCGGTCTCGGCAATCTCAAGACCGAACGCGGCGTCGCCGAAAACCTGCCTTTCACCGCGGCGAGCTTCGATTACGTCTTTAGCCGCTGGAGCGCACATCATTGGCGCGATCTCGACCTCGGTGTGCGCGAGGCGGCGCGCGTCCTGAAGCCCGGCGGAACAGCGGTCTTCATCGACACGGTGGCTCCGGCAGCGCCGCTCTTCGACACCTTCCTGCAAGCGATCGAATTGCTGCGCGACCCCTCGCATGTGCGCGACTACTCGCGCGCCGAATGGGTGGCGGTGATCGGGCGCGCGGGGCTGCTTGCCGGCGATGCGAGCGAGCGTCGCCTCCGGCTCGAGATCCGCTCGTGGCTCGAGCGGATTCGGACACCGGCGGTGCATGCGGACGCGATCCGCGCGCTCCAAGCGGCGATCTCGGACGGCGTGCGTCGGCATTTTGCTGTTGAAGCCGACGGCAGCTTCACGATCGACGTCCTGACGGTCGTCGCTGCCAAACCGGCGGCTTAAACGGTTCTTCCCCCTCACGGCCTCGCTACGCTCGGCCCCCTCCCCGGAGGGGAAAGGGTGGGCATACGCGAGACATAGCATGCACTTGCGGCAGCGGCCGCGTTGCGGTAAAAATTGGTATGTCTACCAAGAAACGCGAGGTCGTCACTGGTAGGATCGTGGCCGCGGCGCTCGATCTGTTGCGTCGGGAAGGCATACGGGCGCTAACTCAGCCGCGCGTCGCCAAAGCGGCGGGCCTCCGGCAAAGCCACATCACGTATTATTTTCCGGCGCGCAGCGATCTCGTCGCGGCGGTTGCCGCCGCGGTTGCCGAGCGGCTGCTCGCCGGCTTCGCGCATGCGCTGGCGCCCGCGCGCGCGGAAACGCTCGGCCGCCGTCTTGCCCGCGTCGGCACGCCGGAGCAAACGCGGCTGCTGCTCGCTTTGGTTCTCGCCGCCGACGGCGAGAAAGCCCTGCGCGGCCTGTTCCGGCGCCTGACCAAGGATGTGCGGAAGCTTCTTGCCGGCGGGCTCGAACGCCAAGGTATCGATGCCGCCGCGGATAACGTGGCGCTCGTGCACGCGCTCGGTGTCGGCCTTGCCGTGCTCGACCTGGCACGCGGCGAGCCGGCCGCGCGCCGCGAAGCGCGGGCGACCACCGCGCTGGCGCTCCGGCGATTGACCAAGCGGAAGGAGAAAGAGGTATGAGAGCCTCGGGTATCGGCGCGGGAGAGCGCCAACTTGCCAGTATCCAGACCGCGGGCCGCACGTATCGCAATCTCTCGGAGCCGCGCTTCGAGACGGTCACGGCGAACGATGTCGCCGTGCCGATGCGCGACGGCGTCTCGCTGCTCGCTGATATCCATCGGCCCGACCGCCGCGAGCGCGTGCCGGCGCTGGTGGCGATCTCGCCCTATCCGCGCCAGATGCAGCATCTCGGGCTGCCGGTCGGGTTCATCGAAGGGGGTCAGAGCGACTTTTTCGTGCCGCGCGGCTACGCCCATGTGATCGTCAATTGCCGCGGCACGGGCGGCAGCGGCGGCACTTACGCGCTGACCGGCGAGGCCGAGCATCGCGATCTCTACGATCTGATCGAGTGGGTCGCGGCGCAGCCTTGGTGCGATGGCAATGTCGGGATGATCGGCGTGAGCTATTTCGCCATCGAGCAGTTCAACGCCGCGATTCAACAGCCGCCGCATCTCAAAGCGATCTTTCCGTGGTCGGGTACCGTCGATTGGTATCGCGAGGTCTTTTGGCATGGCGGCATCCATACCGGCGGCTTTGCGACGAAATATTTCGCCGCGATCGGCATGGCCAATCGCCGTAATCCCGATTTTTATCGCGGCTGGTTTTTCACGCTGCTCAACAAGCTGATAAGGCTGCCGGCGCTCCATCGTCGCCTCGCCAAGCCGCACGCGAATCCGGTTGCGACCTTGGGCCGCGCCTTGCGCTTTCCCTATCCGCCGCACCCCTGGGACGATATTTATTTCGCCGTCGCGGAAGAGCATCAGCTCTACGACGATTTTTGGCGCGTTCGCGACATGACGGACCGGCTCTCCGAAATTCGTATCCCGATCTATCTCGGCGCCGATTGGGACAATGTCAGCGTGCACTTGCAGACGCCGTTCCTTGCGCTGGAGCGTCTCGCCGCGGGTGTGCCGCATCGCGTGACCATGGCGCCGCGGGGCACGCTGCAATGGCCTTGGGAGAGCCTGCATATCGAGGCGCTCGCCTGGTTCGATCATTGGCTCAAAGGCAACGATACCGGGATCATGGAAGGCCAGCCGATCCGCTACTACGTCGAAGGTGCCGAGGAATGGCGCGACGCGGATACTTGGCCGCTACCCGATACGCGTTATGACGCGCTTCATCTTTGCGCAGATGGCTCGCTCTCGGCCGATGAACGCAAGGTCGGGAGCCGCGATTATCTCTATCTGCCGAAAAGCCTCGGTCGCTCGCGCAATGCCAATCCGGCGCCTCTGCCATCGCGCCTCGGTTGGGAGACGGCGCCGTTCGCCGAACCGGTCGAGATCATCGGGCATTCGCGCTTACGCCTGCTCGCCGCTTCGAGCGCGATCGACACCGATTGGATGGCGAAGCTTAAGGATGTCGCCCCCGACGGCAGCGCGCGCGATTTGACGATGGGCTGGCTGCGCGCCAGCCATCGCGCGCTCGATCCGGCGCGCAGTAAGCCCTATCGGCCCGAGCATCCGCATGATCGCGTCGAGGCGCTGGTGCCGCATCAGGAGACCTGGTTCGAGATCGCGATCCTGCCGACGGCGCATCGCTTCCGCACCGGCCATCGGCTGAGGCTGCTGCTGGCGAGCGCCGACGCCGACGGTTTCGCCATGCAGGGGATGACGCATCTCGAGCTGGCCATGCCCGCGCGAAATCGCATCTTCAGCGCATCCCAGCTGATCGTGCCGATACCGCCCAAATAGCGCGATGCGGCGCCTTAGCCCGGCAGGAGCCGGCGCTCCATCGCCCCGGCTTTGATGGCCTTCTGCAGCTTTTCGAAAGCGCGGACTTCGATCTGCCGCACGCGTTCGCGCGAAATGCCGTATTTGGCCGAGAGGTCTTCGAGGGTTGTCTGCGGCTCCTTGAGTCGCCGCTCGCGCACGATATCGCGCTCGCGGTCGTTCAGCATCGCGAGCGCCCGATCAAGCAAGTCGCGGCGGAGCTTCAACTCCTGGCGCTCGCCGAGCTTCGATTCCTGGCTCGCCTCGTCGTCGACGAGCCAGTCCTGCCATTCGCCTTCGCCGTCGGCGCGCAGCGGCGCGTTGAGCGAATTGTCGGGAGCGAGAAGACGCCGGTTCATCGAGATCACGTCGCTCTCGGGCACGTCGAGCTCTTTTGCGATTTTTGCGACGTGCTCGGGCGTCAAGTCGCCGTCCTCGATCGCCTGAATCTGGCCCTTGAGGCGGCGCAAGTTGAAGAACAGCTTTTTTTGCGCGGCGGTGGTGCCGATCTTCACCAGCGACCAGGAATGAAGGATGTATTCCTGGATCGAGGCGCGGATCCACCACATCGCATAGGTGGCGAGGCGGAAGCCGCGATCGGGATCGAAGCGCTTCACCGCCTGCATCATCCCGACATTGCCCTCGGAGATCAGTTCGGAAATCGGCAAGCCATAGCCGCGATAGCCCATCGCGATCTTGGCGACGAGACGCAGATGGCTCGTCACCAGCCGGTGCGCCGCCTCGGGATCTCCATGCTCGCGCCAGCGTTTGGCCAGCATGTACTCCTCGTCGGCGTTCAGCATCGGGAACCGACGGATTTCTTGGAGATAACGGGCGAGCGCGCCTTCCGATGCAATGCTGGGAAGGGCAGGGGTGTTTGCCATTGTTGCAAATGCTAACGAAAGCCTGCCCGGCTGTCCAACGGGCTCCGGCGCAGATCAGGATTGCTCAAGGATCGCGATGAGCTCGGCCATATCGGCGGGCAAGGACGAGGTGAATTCGAGATAGCCGCCCGTGACGGGATGATGGAAGCCGATCAGATTGGCGTGCAGCGCCTGGCGCGGAAAGGCGCGCGCGGCCTCGGGCAAGCCAGCAGCGCGGCCGCGGCTATAGGTTTGATCGCCGATCAGCGGGTGACCGATGGTCGTCATATGCACGCGGATCTGGTGTGTCCGACCGGTGGCGAGGCGGCATTCGACCAGCGCCGCGCGCAGGCCGAGCGCGCGCAGCACCTTGTAATGCGTTACAGCTTCTTTGCCGCCGCTCGTCACGACCGCCATCTTCTTGCGGTTCGTCCGGCTGCGGCCGATGCGGTTCGCGATCGTCCCTTCGCGCGGGCTCGGCACGCCGCGCACGACCGCGACGTAGGAGCGGGTAAGGCGATGGGCGGCGAAATCGGCGCTGAGCTTTTGTTGGGCGAGATCGGTCTTCGCCACCACCATGAGCCCGCTGGTGTCCTTGTCGATGCGATGGACGATGCCGGGCCGGCGGACGCCGCCGATGCCGGCGAGGCTCGCCCCGCAATGCGCGAGCAGCGCGTTAACCAAGGTGCGGTCGGGATTGCCTGGCGCGGGATGGACGACGAGGCCGGCCGGCTTATCGAGAACGAGGAGCTGGTCGTCCTCGTAAACCACCGCAAGCGGCATCGCTTGCGGCTCCGGCCTGTCATCGACCGGAAGCGGCAGGTCGACAACAAAGCTTTGCCCGGCTTTGACCCGCATCGAGGGGTCGTTTATCGTCGCGCCCTCCAAGCTCACCTGGCCGGTTTCGATCAGCTTCTTGAGCCGGCTGCGCGACAGGGTGGCGAGACGCGCCGCGAGCATGCGGTCGAGCCGCTCGCCGGCTTCGCCATCGGCCACGGTGATGTGTTCCCGGGTCTCCACGCCGGCAAATTGAACGGAAGCATGCGTTCTCTCAAGGTCCTCGTCGTCGTCATGGGCGTCTTGCTCGTCCTAGGGGTGATCGCCCTGGGTCTCGCCGTTGCCGACCGAATCAAGCATCCGCGGTCCGCGCCGGTGGCGGCCGCGGTGGCAGCGCCCACGGCCAGCACGCTCGATCTGCCGGCGGGCGCCCGTGTGGTCGGCGCGGAGGCAAGTGGCGACCGGCTGGTTGTCCGGGTCGATCTCGCAGGCGGCAGCGAGGAGTTGATCGTCGTTAATCTCACCAGCGGCGCACCGATCTCGACGGTCATCTTGCGCCCGCGGACAGGTTCCCCCGTGCACGAGGCATCGCCGTGAATTTTGCATCGGACAACGTTTCCGGCGTTGCGCCCGAGATCATTGCGGCGATCGACGCGGCCAACCGCGGCCCGGCCATGCCCTATGGCGCCGACGAGATCACCCGCCGGCTGGAGCAGCGCTTCGCCGATGTCTTCGAGCATGAGGTCGCCGTTTTTCCGGTGCCGACCGGCACGGCGGCGAACAGCTTGGCGTTGGCTTCGCTGAGCCCGCCCTGGGGCGCGATCTACTGCCACGAGGAAGCACATATCGCCACCGACGAATGCGGCGCCCCCGAGTTCTTCACGGGCGGCGCCAAGCTCATCACCTGTCCAGGCGAGCACGGCAAGCTGACGCCGGAGGTGCTCTCGGAGCGGATTGCCGGCGCCGGAGTCGTCCATAACGTCCAGCCGGCCGTCGTCAGCGTCGCCCAGGAGACCGAAGCCGGTACCGTTTACCGTCCCGAGGAGATTGCGTCGCTGAGTGCCGTGGCGCGCCGCCACGGCCTGGCCCTCCACATGGACGGCGCGCGCTTCGCCAACGCGGTCGTCAGCCTTGGCTGTCCGCCGGCGGCAGTCACGTGGCGCGCCGGAGTCGATGTCCTCTCCTTCGGCGCCACCAAGAACGGCGCGATGGCCGCCGAGGCCGTGGTGTTCTTCGATCCAGCGAAGGCGGCGGAGCTCGGTTTTCGCCGCAAACGCTCCGGTCATCTGCTCTCGAAGCAGCGCTTCGTTTCCGTGCAACTTGAGGCCTATTTATCGGCAGATCTGTGGCTTCGGAACGCGCGGCATGCCAATGCGATGGCGGCAAAACTCGGCGCCGGGCTGGGCGCATTGCCCGGCGCGCGTCTCGTTCACCCAATCGACGCGAACGAGATTTTCGTCGCGCTGCCGGAAGCGGCCATCGATCGCCTTGCTGCGGCAGGGTTCGGTTTCTATCGCTGGGGCGATGCCCCGGTCCTGCGTCTCGTCACCGCTTTCGACACCGATCCGGCAGCGGTCGATGCGTTTGTACGTGTTGCCACGGACGCGCTGAAGCCGTGAGCCGCGCCCGACGCGTGTCGCAAGGAACACACCGCGGGCCTCTGAGCGAAAAAAATTCGCGCCACTGAGAATTTTTTCTTGCATCCCAGAGCGATGCGATTATTTATCGATTTCGCAGACGCACTCGCACGTGCCTATGGCCCATCGTGGTTATGCAACGACGTAACGCGTCCTTTTTGGCAGAGCCGGTCATCGTGGACCGGTCCCGAGAGGGAGCTCGATATGGTTGCTATCCTACGCAGGGCTGCAACGCCCTGTCCTGACGCCGACCAACAGGATCGCAGGGGCGATTGCGGTGGCGACGGCCGCGGCCTCCTAACTCCTAGCAGTCAAATTTAAACCATTGTCCGGTAAGTAGGCCGCTTCGCCCGGCTTGCCGGCCAACCCATCAGCACTGCCTGCCCGCGGGGGAACGTGGGGCGGCGGTGCTCCCGTCACAGCGAGCCGTAAGGACACCGCGAGGAATGAACAACAAGAAGGTCGCCAAGTTTCTGGCTGAGCGCCAGCCGGAAACGCCTTACCTGATCGTCGATCTCGACGCCGTGGGGCAAGCTTACAAGCTTCTCCGACGCTATATGCCGCTGGCGAAGATCTTCTATGCCGTGAAAGCCAATCCGGCGCCGGAAGTCGTCGGCCTGCTGCGCGACCTCGATTCCAACTTCGATGTCGCCAGCCCGAACGAAATCGATCTGTGCATGGAGCGCGGGGTCGGTGCCGAGCGGATTTCCTTCGGCAATACGATCAAGAAGGAGCGCGATATCGCCTACGCCTTCGAGCGCGGCGTGTCGCTCTATGCCTTCGACAGCGTCGGCGAGCTGGAGAAGCTGGCGCGGGCCGCACCCGGCAGCCGCGTCTTCTGCCGAATCCTCGTCGAGTCGACGGGCGCCGAATGGCCGCTGTCGCGCAAGTTCGGCTGCGCCCCGGAAATGGCCGTCGATCTCCTGCGCCAGGCGAAGGCGATGGGACTCGATCCCTACGGCGTGTCGTTCCATGTCGGCTCGCAGCAGACGAAGGTCGACCAGTGGGACAGCGCCATCGAGCGCGCGGCCAAGATGTTCTGGGCGCTGGCCGAGACCGACATCAACCTGCGCATGGTGAATGTCGGCGGCGGCTTCCCCGCCAAGTATCGCGGCGATGTTCCCGGCGTCGTTCAGTATGCCAATGCGGTCATGGGTGCCATCACGCGGCACTTCGGCAACGATCTGCCCGAGATCATCGTCGAGCCGGGCCGGTCGATCGTCGGCGATGCGGGGGTCATCCACAGCGAGGTCGTGCTGGTCTCGCGCAAGTCGGCCAATGACGACAAGCGTTGGGTCTATCTCGATGTCGGCAAG
>DATGLO010000460.1:0-4641 GCA_035294105.1 Allostellaceae bacterium | reverse complement strand
CCTCGCGCCGACGCTGGTGCTTGTCGGCATCATCAATTTCATCGCGGCGTCGCGTGACATCGCGAGCATCGCGTTGCTCGCCTCGAACACCACGAAGACGGTCTCGCTGTTGCAGCTCGATTATATGGTCGACGGCCGCTGGGAGGATGCGGCCGTGATCTCCGTCGTCGTAATGGTGATAACGACCGGCGCGGCGTTCATCGCAAGGCTGTGCGGCTTGCGCCTGGGGATGCGAAGTTGAGATGAGAAATATGCTGCGCGCCATCGGGATCGGACTTCTCGCGTTTCTCGCCAACCTCGGCGTCGCGCGCGCCGACGCGATCGGCGATTTCTACGGTAGCCACCAAGTGCGTTTGATCGTGGCGGTGCCGCCGGGCGGCCCTTACGACATCAGCGCGCGGCTGCTGGCCCGTCATCTTGCGGATCACATCCCCGGCCATCCGACGATCGTCGTCGAGAACTTGAGCGGCGCGACCGGCATGATCGCCGCCAACTACGTCTACAATATCGGCCCGCAAGACGGCACTGTGCTGGCTAATCTCCACAACATGCTGCCGCTGATCGTCGCGCTGGGACAGACCACGGTGAAGGTCGATCCGGCCAAGTTCAACTGGATCGGCAACATGACGCGCGAGGTCGGCGACGTCATCGTTACGACGACATCGCAGGTCAAGACGATCGAAGATGCCAAGACCATCACGGCGGTGATGGGAACGCCGTCGCCGACCGCGCTCGGCGCGATCTATCCGCGCGTCATGAACCACGTCCTGCGGACGAAATTCCGGGTCGTGACCGGCTACGACGGCGCGTCGGCCGTGCAGCACGCGCTGGAGCAAGGCGAGATCGAGGGCGACGCGGGCGATACGTGGTACAGCGGCTCGGGCTTCACCTACGACGCCTTCGAAGCCGGCAAGATTCGCGTCCTGGTGCAGATCGGCATCCGCTCGCCCGACCTGCCCGATGTGCCGCTGCTGGTCGATCTGGCGCAGAACGCCGACGACCGCGCGCTCCTCGAGATGTTTTCCTCGCCTTACACGATCGGCAAGCCGACGGCGATGGGCCCCAAAGTGCCGCCCGAGCGGGTCGCGGCGATACGCGCCGCCTATGTCGCAACCATGAGCGATCCCAACTTTCTCGCAGATGCGAAAAAACTCGGCGTAACCATCGCCCCGGTTTCCGGCGACGAGCTCGAAGCTTTCGTGACCAAGCTGGGCAATTTGCCGCCAGCGCTCGTCGCGAGGGCGCGCGCGGCAATTCAGCCGTAAGGTTGGCGCGACCTCGCTTGCGTCGCCGCGGGCGGTAGGCCTACCATTGTGCCAACACCATTTTGATTTGGGAGACCGCCGATGTTGTCCCGCGAGGATAATGAGCGTCTGGTCCGTGTTGGCCGCGGCACGCCTGCAGGCGAGCTGTTCCGGCGCTACTGGCAACCCGCCTGCTTGTCCGTCGAATTGCCGGAAAAGGACGGCGCGCCCATCCGCGTGAGGCTTTTGGGCGAAGATTTGATCGCTTTTCGGGACACGCTAGGGCGCATCGGGCTGGTCGACGCATATTGTCCGCATCGCCGTGCGCCGTTGTTCTTCGGGCGCAACGAAGAATGCGGGCTACGCTGCGTCTATCACGGCTGGAAGTTCGACGTCGACGGCAATTGCGTCGACCTGCCCTCGGAGCCGGCCTCGAGCCCGATGAAGGCCAACATCAAGATCAAGCAATACCCGACCTTCGAGAAAGGCGGGGTTATCTGGGCCTATCTCGGACCGAGCGACAAGATGCCCGGTCAGCCGGATTACGAATGGATGCGCGCGCCGGCGACGCATTGTCATATCTCGAAAACCTTCGAGCATTGCAATTATTTGCAAGGCGTCGAGGGCGGCCTCGATACGGCGCATTCGTCCTATCTTCATAACCTCAACATCCACGACAAGTCGCTGCCGCGGCAGCGCGACCGTGCGCCCAATCTCGAGGTCATCCGGACCGATTACGGCTATTCCTATATCTCGACCCGCAAGCTCGGCGAAGACGGCAACTATGTTCGCGTCTATCACTATGTGATGCCGTTCCAGCAGATGCGCGGCGGGCTCAACGGCGTGGAAGGACGCAACGCGGTGCCGCAACTCGACGGCCATCTCTGGGTGCCGATCGATGACGAGCACACCAACGTCTACAACTGGAGCTACAGCGCCGATCCCGCGATCCCGATCTCGGACGAGTACTTCGAGGCGCACGAGCATCATTCCGGCCGGGGCAAGAACGATCTGATCCCCGGCACGTTCGTGCTGAAGCGCAATCCGTCGAACGACTATCTGATCGACCGGCAAATCCAGAAGACCCGGACGTTTACCGGCATCGAAGGCGTCAACACGCAAGATTTCGCGATCCAGGAAGGCATGGGGCCGATCGTCGACCGCTCGAACGAATATCTCGGCACGACCGACCGCGCGATCGTCACTTTGCGCCGCATGCTGCTCGAGGCAACCGCCGCGGTCGAGCGCGGCGAGACCCCGCCGGGGGCGGATCCGAAAACGCATTCCGGCATCCGTCCCTATGACGGCATCGTGCCGCCGGGCGCGACCTGGCGCGAGACATTCGCCGAAGGGTTGCAGTGCAAGTGGTAGCCAGCGGCGGCGGCCCGCGCCGCCGCGCCTGAGCTTCAACGATCTGGCTAGACCTTCGCCTCGACGTCGGACGAGGCGCGCGACAGATATTTGTGAATGATGTCGGGCAGGTGGTGGTCGAGCCAGTCGGCCATCGCCTCTTCCTCCGCTTTTGCTTGCATATCGCGACGACATCCGCCTCGCCCGCAAGGCTTGCCGTTTCGATCAGGGCCTTATAAGTGATGATCTCGAATTGCTCGAAGGCGAAAGAGGCGAGCACGTTTTTTACCACCTCGTCGCTCGCCATGCCGTGCAGCATCATCTGAAGATTGGGGCCTGCCTTGAGCGCGGCGTCTTTGAGCGTCGACGCGCCGGTGCCGAACTTTTCGAGACAACGCTCGAGCCGATCGCGTTGGCCCTCGGTCTCTCGCACATGCTCGCGCACACGCTGCTCGAGATCGGCATAGTGCTTAAGGCGGTCCGCCTGTGCCGTGGTCAGGCTGATAGCCTGACTTTCCATGGCATGGGCATTGCGCAGCCCGGGGATCAGGAACTCGCGTACCGCTTCGGCCGATTGGATCGCCATGAAGATCTCCCTTGTTGGCGTTGCTGCGTTCTGACTCCAACCGGGCATGGCGATGTCGGTTCCCGCCCATGGGCGGATCGCGCGCAATACAGCAGCGCCCTGCTTTTGTGAGGTCTCGCAACTTCGGCTGGCGCCGGTCGGCGCGCCGGGTTAGTACCGCGCTTAAGCGGCGATCGTCTCGACGTCGAGCACCACCGATGAGGTGAGCACGCGGCCGTCGGCGGCAGGCTCGGGCAGCACGAGGTTGAGATACCGCGCGTAGCGATTGTCGATAACGCCCTCGAGCTCGTAATAGGCCGCGCCTTCGCGCTTCGCGCGAAGGATGCGCGATTGGATCATCAGCGCGTATTCGGTGTCGGGCCGCGACAAAACGTTGAAGCCTTCGATCATGCGCGGATCGAAGCCGAGGCCGGTCGCGACGTGATGCGAGGTCACGTCCTCGCCCGAAACGCCGAACAGGCTGCTGGTCGTGAACGCGCCCATTTCCGCGGCCGCATGCACGACGTGTTCGGGATCCTGGACATAGGTGCGCAGCAGCGCCTTGAGCCGCGGCTGGCGGACGGAATCGAGCGGCAGGCGCTTCACTCGCCAGGGCTTGCGCGTGATGCCGACGATGAAGGCCACTTTTTCGATCGCCGCGGCGGCGTGCTGCGCCGTGTGATGCGTCGCCTCGACCCATTGCCGCTCGATATGCACGACGCGGCGGACGAGCCGGATACGCGCGGCGCAGTCATGCAGCCATTCGGAGCATAATTCCGCAGCGAGCGGCGCGACACGCCGCCCGTCGTGGCGGACCACGACTTCGCCGCTTGGCCGATCCGTGACCGCGATCCAGCCGAGCATGCGCATCGCATAAGCGGAAAGGTCGCCAGCGCTGGCCGGCAGGCGCAAGGTGCGCCGCACATAATCGTCATGGCCGCGCGGCGCGGTGATAAGCGCGCCATCGGCGCTGAACCAATAATGGAAATCGCGGCCGAGCCCGCCGTTCTCCGCGACGCGCAGCAAGATATCGCGCGCCGCGGCCAGAACCGCATCGTCGGTCGCGTCGCGCGCGCTTAGATCGGGCGCAAGATCGCCGAACACCTCAGCCAGGAACGCGCGATCACCGCGGCGGACGAGAAAGCGCGCGATCGAATAGAGATCTTCGCCGAGGATGCGGGTTTCGCCGCGCCACCAGCGTGCGACCGTGTTCTCCGACCGGCCGATGGCGCGGGCGATGGATTTGAGATGGAGCGGCGCATGCGGGTAAAGCCGCTTGCGCAAGGCTTCCTGAAAACGCGTCTGAAAGTCCGCCATCACCCCTGCAACCAGTTTTGGCGATCAGAACACCAGATCTGCAGCTTTCGCCGCGGGATTGTGTTGTTGAGCCGCCCATTGAAAGCCTAACGCGATCTAACTTCTCCCCGGCTCGTCGAGGCTGTCGCATGTCAGATTCTACAAAGTATGACGGTAAATATGGCG
>DATGLO010000459.1:0-4833 GCA_035294105.1 Allostellaceae bacterium | reverse complement strand
CGGCGAGCTCGACCGATGCCGGCACAACCGCGAGCCGCGGCACGGCGGTCGGCACGATCGCCGCCACGAGCGGCTGCTCGCCGGAGAGAACTTGATACGACGTGACGCTGCGCGCTTGGCGCGGAATGCCAAGGCCGGTCGACGCGTTTCCTTGCGGATCGAGGTCGATCAGCAGCACGCGCTCGCCCGCGGCGGCGAGCGCGGTCGCAAGATTGACCGCGGTCGTCGTCTTGCCGACGCCGCCTTTTTGGTTGGCGATGGCGATGATGCGGGCTTCGCGCGATGGCTCGTCCATGGTTTCGCTCATGCCGTCGCTCGCTTGATCGCCGAAAGCCTCACGATCTTGCCGGTGGGATCGGAGACACTGGGCAGGGTTTCCGCGGTCAGGGACCATGTCTTCTGCGCCGCCGCGATTTCGCCCTCGGCATTGCTCCCCTTGAGGAACAAGCAAACCGTGTAGGGCGAAACAAATTTCTCTGAATAATCAATAAGTTGGGTTAATTCTGCACAGGCGCGCGCGGTTATCGCATCGGCGGGAAAGCGCGCCATCTTCTCGATCCGTTCGGGATGCAGGGTCACCTCAATATCCATGACCCGCGCCGCTTCGCGCAAAAACGCCGCTTTGCGGTGATCGGACTCGACGAGGTGCATTTCCGGCACACCCAGCGCCGCCAGGACGAGTCCCGGCAAGCCGGCTCCCGAGCCGAGATCGACCACGACCCGCGCATTGCGCGGCAGATGCTTCATGAGCTGCGCACAATCGAGAATATGGCGGCGCCAGACATCGCCCATGGTGTTGGCGCTGACAAGATTGATCCGGCGGTTCCACTGCTCCAACAGATCGACATAGGCCGCGAGCCGGTCCAGCGTTTCACGTGAAACGGCGCTGATTCGCGCGAACCCGGTCGGCCCAAGCGGCAGCCGTACCGGCCGCACGTTCACCGCCATTGGCGCCATCACGCCGCTGCATCCCCGCGCTTCACGTGGCGCAGCAGCGCAACAAGCGCCGCCGGCGTAACGCCGGAAATCCGCGAGGCCGCGCCGAGATTGCGGGGCCGCGCCGCGCTCAGCTTCTGGCGGATTTCCTCCGAGAGGCTGCCGATCGCCGCGTAATCGAGATTGGGCGGCAGGACCAGGCTTTCATCGCGGCGGAACGCATGAATTTCCGCCTCCTGCCTGTCGAGATAGCCGGCGTAGCGGCCGTCGATTTCGAGCTGCTCGGCGATCTCAGGCGCGATCGCGCCCAGTTCCGGCCAGATCGCCGCAATCTGATTCCAGGAAATGTCGGGATGACGGAGCAGATCGGTGGCCGAACGCGCCACGCCGTCGGCATTGACCGCGATACCGCGACTGCGAAGTTGCTGCGGCGTGAGGCGCACGCTCTGCGCCAGTTGGCGCGCTGTCGCCAGAGCCTCGGTTTTGGCGGCAAACGCCTTGGCCCGCCTCGCCCCGACGCAGCCCAGCGCGATGCCGAGCGGCGTCAGCCGCTGATCGGCATTATCGGCGCGCAAAACCAGCCGGTATTCCGCCCGCGAGGTGAACATGCGGTACGGCTCTTCTGTTCCACGTGAAACAAGGTCGTCGATCAGAACGCCGATGTAGGAGCTCGCGCGATCGAGCACGAATTCCGCGCCGCCACCCGCCGACAGTGCCGCATTCAGGCCGGCGACCAAGCCTTGGGCCGCCGCCTCTTCATAGCCGGTCGTGCCGTTGATCTGGCCAGCGAGGAAAAGCCTAGGAATTCGGCGAGTTTCGAGGCTTGCCGTGAGTTCGCGCGGGTCGACGAAATCGTATTCTATCGCATAGCCGGGCCGCCTCATCACCGCATGCTCGAGGCCGGGAATGGCCGCGAGCATTTCGGCCTGCACCTCGCGCGGCAGCGAGGTCGATATGCCGTTCGGGTAGATCGTGTCGTCGTCGAGGCCTTCGGGCTCGAGGAAAATCTGATGCCGCTCGCGCGCGGCGAAGCGTACGACCTTGTCCTCGATTGAGGGGCAATAGCGCGGGCCGGTCCCGGCGATCTGGCCCGAATAAATCGGCGCGCGATGGAGGTTCGCGCGGATAACCGCATGACTCGCCCGCGTGGTTTCCGTGATGTGGCAGACGGTTTGCGGCGTCGTGATCGCTTCGGTCAGAAACGAAAACGGCACCGGCGGATCGTCGCCGCGCTGCACGGCAAGCCCGGTCCAATCGATGGTTTTGCCATCGAGCCGCGGCGGCGTCCCGGTTTTCAGCCGGCCAAGCCGAAAGCCGAACCGCGCCAGGGTTTCGGCAAGACCGATCGACGGCGCCTCGCCGATCCGGCCGGCGGCGATCTTTTCCTCGCCGATATGGATGAGGCCGTGCAGAAACGTACCGGTCGTCAGCACGACGCTGCCGGCGAGGAGCTCTTCGCCCGACGCCAAAACAACGCCCCTCGCCCGCCCCGCGGTATCGAGCGACAAATCTTCGGCCGACGCCTCGCGGATCTCGAGGCCGGTTTGCGCGGCGAGCAGCGCCTGGATCGCCGCGCGATAAAGCTTGCGGTCGGCCTGGGCGCGCGGGCCGCGGACCGCCGGGCCTTTGCTGCGATTGAGCATGCGAAATTGGATGCCGGCCGCATCCGCCGCGCGGCCGATCACGCCGTCGAGGGCGTCGATTTCCCGGACCAGATGGCCTTTGGCCAAGCCGCCGATCGCCGGATTGCACGACATTTCGCCGATCGTGGCCCGGTTTTGGGTCAGCAACAGGGTCTTGGCGCCAAGCCGCGCGGCCGCCGCCGCGGCTTCGCAGCCGGCATGGCCGCCGCCGATCACGATCACATCCCAGTGCTGCATGGCGGCACTCTATTGATGGGCCGGAAAGGTGTAAAGCGAGCCGCCATCCGAATCGACCGGCGTTTCACGTGAAACAGCCAAATCCGGCGAAGACAGTGGAATGATGGCGGAATTTTGTCTTTAAGTAATTCTTAAGAAAACACCCAAGTAATTCCTAGCAAATTTTCTCGGCATTATCTTGGTGGCGCCTACAAGATATAGGCCAGACCGGCCGATTCGGGCGCGGGACGTTCCCGGAACTCATACCAGGGAATGTGTGTCGCAGGAGCCTCGATCCTGCTTTGTTCTTGAGGATGGGGGCTCTATTTCCCGATGCAAAACTCCCGGAACAGCGCGTCGAGCATGTCTTCGACATCGACCCGGCCGGTAATCCGGCCGAGCGCCCGCGCCGCGGCCCGCAAATCCTCGGCCGCGAGCTCGGGCATACGCGCCTCGGTAAAGCGATCGAGCGCGGCGATGCAGACTTCGAGCGCTTCGCGATGCCGCGCCCGCGTCACGAGCGGTGCGGTCTCGCCCGTGAGCAGCATCGCGACCGCAGCCGCGAGCCGCTCGATGAGCGCGGCGATGCCCTCGCCCGTGGCCGCCGAACAGCGCAGCGCGGCGCCCGCGCCGAGCGTATCGCTCCACGCGGCATCAGCGCCGCGCAGCAGATCGATCTTGTTTGCGACGACGATGGTCTGCGCATCGATCAGCGCGCGAATCGCTTCCGCTTCGGCGGGCCGCGTCGCATCGAGCACGACGAGTTTCAGATCGGCGCTCGCCGCGCGCGCCCGGGCGCGGCGCACACCTTCTTCTTCGACGATGTCGGCGCCGTCGCGCAGCCCCGCGGTATCGGCGAGCGTCACCGGATAGCCGCCGAGATCGAGCGCTACTTCGATCACGTCGCGCGTCGTGCCGGCAATATGCGAGGTGATCGCGACTTCGCGCCGCGCCAGCACGTTCATCAGGCTCGACTTACCGGCATTGGGCGGCCCCAAGATTGCGACCGAGACGCCGCTGCGCAGCCGCTCGCCGCGGCGATTGTCGGCGAGCTCGGCCGCGATCTCCGCGCGCAGCGCCGCTAATACCGAACGCACCGCGGCCCATTGCTCGGCCGGCAAGCCCTCCTCGGGAAAGTCGATTTCCGCTTCGAGCCGCGCTTGTGCCGCGATCAGCCGCGCGCGCCAGTCTTCGCAGCGCCTGCCGAATTCGCCGCCGAGCTGCCGCATCGCCTGGCGCCGCTGCGCCGCCGTCTCGGCCTCGACCAGATCGGCAATCGCCTCGGCCTCGGTCAAATCGAGCTTGCCGCTGAGAAAAGCGCGTTTGCTGAACTCGCCCGGCTCGGCGAGACGGCAGCCGGGCCGGCGGCCAAGCGCCGCGAACACCGCGGCGATCACGGCTTGGCTGCCATGGAGCTGCAGCTCGGCAACGTCTTCGCCGGTCATGCTCGCGGGCGCGGGAAAATAAAGCGCGATGCCGTCGTCGAGCAGCTCGCCGCTCTGCGGATCGCGGAAGCGCGCGCGCCGCGCATGCCGTGGCGCGGGCAAAACCCCGGCGAGATCGCGCAGCGCCGCGGCAGCATCGGGCCCGGAAAGGCGTATCACCGCGACGCCGGCACGACCGGGCGCGGTCGCGAGCGCGAAGATCGTGTCGCTCATGCGCGGCAAGCTAAGCGATGGCCGCGCGATCTGCTAGAGCGCGATCTGCTAGAGCAGGGGTAGCAGCGCGGAAAGACGGTTGAACGGCGCGCTATTTTTGCGCGGCACTGCCTTGCGCGCCGACCGTGCCTTCGATGCTGCGCCCGATAATCGGCAGATCGATGCTCAGCGCCGCGCCCGGCGGCGCCGCATGCGGGTTGCGATAAATGTGCAGCAGCTTGTCCTCCGTCGGCACATTGGCGACGACCGGGATCTCGGCTACCGCGACGAAGTGGTCCGAGCGCAACACGTCCTGCAGCCGCCGCATCTCGGTGAGGTCTGTCCAGAAATCGTCTTGGGCGACGATATAGCTGATGCCGTAGCGATCGATCATCGCCGCG
>DATGLO010000458.1:0-3319 GCA_035294105.1 Allostellaceae bacterium | reverse complement strand
CTGACCAACGCGCTCGGCGACCGCGGCTATGCCTTCGTGCAGGTGAATCCGACCGTCAAGCGCAACGTCGACACGCATACGATCGACGTCACCTACGACGTCAAGGAAGGCCCCGAGGTTTATGTCGAGCGCATCGACATTACCGGCAATTTGCGGACGCAGGATCGCGTCATCCGCCGCGAGTTCCGCCTCGTCGAAGGCGATGCCTTCAACACGACGAAGCTCGACCGCTCGAAGCAACGCCTCAACAATCTGGGCTTCTTCAAGAAGGTCGACATCACCAACGATCCCGGCAGCGCGCCCGACAAGACGATCATCCACGTCAACGTGCAGGAGCAGTCGACCGGCGAGTTCCAGGTCGGCATCGGCTACTCCACCACCGACGGTCCGCTCGCCAATATCGGCATCCACGAGCGGAACCTCCTGGGCGAGGGCCAGGATCTGCGGCTCGATACGACCGTCGCCTATCGCACGCGCCAGGTCGATCTGAGCTTTACCGAGCCCTATTTCCTCGACCGCGATCTCGCGGCGGGCTTCGACCTCTTTGCCTTGCAAAACGACTACACGAACTTCGCCGGCTACGTCGAAACTTCGTATGGTGGCTCGCTGCGCGCGGGCTATCAATTCACCGAAGCGCTGCGCCAGACGCTCAGCTATACGCTGCGCCAGGATCAGGTCTCCGACATCGTCCCTGGCGCCTCGCCCTTCATCGTCGACCAGGCAGGATCGCGCCTCGCTTCGATCGTCGGTCAGGCGCTACTCTACGACAAGCGCGACAACCGCTTGCAGCCGACCTCCGGCTATTTCGCCTCCTACACGACCGACATCGCCGGCGCCGGCGGCCAAGTCTTCTTCCTGCGCAACGGCGTCTCCGGCGGCTATTACTATCCGGTGGCGACCGATTGGGTGGCGAGCCTGACCGGCAGCGCCGGCAATATTCGCGGTCTCGGCCAAGGCGTTCGCATCGAGGATCGCTACTTCATCGGCGGCGATAATTTCCGCGGCTTCGCGAGCGGCGGCATCGGCCCGCGCGACGTCTCGACCGGCCAGGCGCTCGGCGCGAATACCTTTTGGACCGGCAACGTGTCGCTCAGCATGCCGCTCGGCCTGCCCAAGGAATTCGGCCTTTCCGGCCATGTCTTCAGCGATTTCGGCAGTGCCTGGGGCTTCGACGACACCAATCCGACGACCGACACCATCGAGGACGTTCGCTCGATCCGCGTCTCGGCGGGCTACGGCTTCTCGTGGCAATCGCCGCTTGGTCCGTTGCGCCTCGATCTCGCCGTGCCGGTTGTGCGCCAGCCTTTCGACAAACGTCAATTCTTCCGCGTTGGCTTCGGGTCGAACTTCTAGATGAGTATCGCCAAGCGTCTGTATGTCGCCGCGGCCTTAAGCCTCGCGGCGTCGCTGCCTTTCCGAGCCCAGGCGCAGCAAGCTCCGCCGACGGTGATCATCACCGTCGACGTGCAGCAGATCCTCCGCGACTCTCTCGTCGCCAAGGACGTGCAGGCGCAGATGGACCAGCGCACCGAGCGCTATACGCAGGAAGTGACCCAGCAGGAGAACGAACTGCAAAAGACGCAGGACGAGCTCGAGCACGAGCGCGCGACCTTGGCGCCCGACGACTTCAATGCCCGCATGCGCGATTTCCAGCAGCGCTACGATGCGCTCGACAACCGCGTCCAGACGACGCGACAGGCGCTGCAGCAATCCTATAATGACGCCATGACCAAGGTCGAGAATACCGCGCTGCAGATCATCGCCGACATTGCTGCCGAGCGCAAAGCGAACCTCGTCGTCGCCAAGGCCGCCGTGCTGTTCGAGGCGCAGGATATCGACATCACCCAAGAGGTGATCAAGCGGCTCGACGCCAAGCTGCCCCAGATCCAGCTCGCGCAGCCGCAAGAGTCGGCCGGCAAGGCGCCGCCCGCACCGCCCGCGGGATCGTCGCCGACGCTGCAGCCTGCGCTGGCGCCGCCCACGCTGCGTTAGCCATGGCCGATCCGCGCTTCTTCTCCGTCGTCGGGCCGTTCACGGTCGCCGAGATCGCCAAGCGTATCGGTGCCGAGATTGCCGGTGGCTGCGAGCGCGACCGCGTGCTGCGCGATGTCGCGCCGCTCGAGACCGCGACCGAGCGCGACCTCTCTTTCCTCGACAATCGACGGTACGTGGACGCCTTCCGCAAGACCCGGGCCGGCGCGGTCATTGTCGGCCCCAAGCTCGTGGCCGAAGCGCCCAAAGGCTTGACCCTCCTCGTTACGCCGCAGCCCTACCGCGCTTATGCGCTCGCGGCCCAGGCCTTTTATCCCGATCCGCCGCCGACGCCCGGCATCGCGCCGAGCGCGATCATCGATCGCACGGCGCGGCTGGGCGAGGGCTGCGCCGTCGAACACAATGCCGTGATCGGTGCCGCGGCCGAGATCGGCAAGCACTGCATGATCGGCGCCAACACCGTGATCGGCGCGGCGGTCGTCCTCGGCGACGATGTGCGCGTCGGGCCCAACGCGACCCTGAGCCACTGCGTCATCGGGTCGCGCGTCAAGCTTTATCCCGGCGTGCGTATCGGCCAGGAAGGGTTCGGCTTCGCGCCCGATCCCGATGCGCCCGTCAAAGTACCGCAACTCGGGCGGGTTATCATCGGCGACGATGTCGAAGTGGGCGCGAATACGACCATCGACCGCGGCGCGGGGCCGGATACGATCATCGGCTCGGGTACCATGATTGATAATCTCGTGCAGATCGGGCACAACGTGCAGATCGGGCGCGGCTGCGTGATCGTCGCGCAGGTTGGCATTTCCGGCAGTACGCGGCTCGGCGATTATGTCATGATAGGAGGCCAGGGCGGCCTGACAGGTCATCTGACCATCGGCAATGGCGCGCGTATCGGTGCACAGGCCGGTGTGATGCGCGATGTCGCGCCGGGCGAAGCCGTGCTCGGCTCGCCCGCCATGCCGATCAAGGAATACCACTATCTCACCGCCTATATCCGGCGCCTCGCGGCCAAGCACAGAGGCGAATGAAGAAGCCATGACGGACGCG
This sequence comes from Allostellaceae bacterium, assembly GCA_035294105.1. Taxonomy (GTDB): domain Bacteria; phylum Pseudomonadota; class Alphaproteobacteria; order ATCC43930; family CGMCC-115725; genus CAIKMD01. The sequence goes on along the minus strand of DATGLO010000458.1, from coordinate 280 downwards.
ACCGAACAGCAGCCTCACGTCACCGCGGAAATCGATCTCAAGCAGATCATGCAGATGATTCCGCACCGCTATCCGTTTCTGATGATCGACAAGGTCATCAATGTAGAGCGCGGCCTGCGCGCGACGGGGATCAAAAGCGTCACCATCAACGAGCCGCATTTCCCGGGCCATTTTCCGCGCTGGCCGGTGATGCCGGGCGTGCTCATTATCGAGGCGATGGCGCAGACCGCGGCGGTGATGGTGGTCGATGCGATCGGCGACCTTGCGGCCGGCAAGCTCG
>DATGLO010000457.1:0-2480 GCA_035294105.1 Allostellaceae bacterium | reverse complement strand
GCGCCGATCGCCTGGCCGAGGATGCGCGTGAACATCAGCGCCGAAGTCGCGATGCCGCGCTGGTTCCAGGCAGATTCCGACTGCACCGCGACGAGATAGGTGTTGTTGTTCATGCCCATGCCGAGGCCGATCAAGAATCCGCCGGCCGCCGCCCAAGCGGCGTGGCTTTGCGCGGTCAGCAAGGTCATCAGGATGCTGCCGACGATATAGAGCGCCGCGCCGATGCTGGCGCTGGTGCGATAGGAAGCGCGGAGCATGATCTGGCCCGCCGTCGCCGCGCCGAGCGGGCCGCCGATCGATAGCGCCATGATGACGATGCCGGAGACCGACGCGCTCGCGCCGATCACGCCTTGAATATAGACCGGCAGATAGGCGGCGAGGCCCAAGGTCGTCGCGCCGGTCGCCAGCGAGACGAGATTGCCGCTGCTGGCGACGCGATCGCGGAACAGCGACATCGGCCAGATCGGCTCGGCCACGTTGCGCTCGTAAAGAACAAAGACGAGCAGCAGCGCGATCGCGGTCGCCAGCAGCCCGCCTTTGAGCGCGAGGCTCAGCGACGAGCTCTGCGACAGTGCGACCATCAACAAGCCGGTGCCGAGGCAGATCAGCAGCGCGCCGCCCCAGTCGATCCGATGACGGCGCTTCTCGATCCGCTCGTGGAAACCCCAGAGCAAAATCGCGCCGGCAGCCAAGGCAATCGGCACGTTGACCCAAAAGATCATCGGCCAGATCGTATGCGTCACCAGGAAGGCGCCGATCATCGGCCCGAGCAGCCCCGCGCCGATGAAGCCGCTCGACACCACGCCTTGCATGCGCGCGCGCTCGGGGCCGTTGAAAATATCGCCGATCAGGGTGCGGCCGACCGATACCAGCGCGCCGGAGCCGAAGCCCTGAACGGTGCGAAACAGCACCAGCGCGAACATGCTCGGCGCGAAGCCGCACAGCAGCGAGCCAACCGCGAAGAAGCCGACACCGGTCAGGAGGATCGGCTTGCGGCCATAAAGATCGGAGAGCCGCCCATAGATCGGCACCGTGATCGCCTGGGTGAGAAGATAGGCGGTGAACACCCAGCTCAAGAGATCGAAGCCGCCAAGCTGCGCGACCACCGTCGGCATCGAGGTCGAGACGATGGTGCTCTCGATCGCGGTGATCACGACCGACGCCAGCGCCGCGGTAAAGACGAGCTTGCGATTCTGCGTCCGCACCTGGGGCGCGGCATTGCCCCGTTCTTCGGCGATTTCGGCCGGCATCAGCCCATCCGCGGCGATTGCGACGGCGACGCTTAGCGCGGATGGGCGGCGCTTTCACGCGGAGATTTTCGCGCCGCTGACCTGCGGGCCATCTCGCACACGGACGCTTGCGGAGGCACCGGACGACTGACCAGCTTCGTCCTCAACGAAGGGGCGGCGCACGGCGCTCGCCAAAACGGGAAGGATTGTCGCGATGGCGGCTCGACGCCGCGAGATTCCGGTGCTGATCGTCGGCGGGCCGGTCGGGCTGATGCTCGCGGCCGAGCTGGGCTGGCGCGGCATTCCCAACATGCTCATCGAGCGCGATCCGCCGGAAGAACGGCTGAAATTCTCGCGCCTCTTGGTCGTCAGCGTGCGCACGATGGAGCTGCTGCCCCGGCTCGGCGCGGCCGAGCGCGTGCGCAATTGGGGCTTTCCGCCCGACCATCCGCTCGACAATGTTTTCGTGACCAGCCTCACCGGCTATGAGCTCGGCCGGTTCAAGATGTATTCGCTGGGCGAGGCAAAGGACGATCCGTTCAGCCCCGAGCATCAATGGCATTGCCCGCAGGTCGTCTTCGATCCGATCTTGCAAGAGGTTGCGGCGTCCTATGCCGCGACGCACATCCGCTATCGCACCACTCTCGTTGCGCTGGAACAAAACGAGCAGCGCGTTCTCGCCACGGTCGAAAACGCCGACGGGTCGCGCGACGACATCGCGGCGCAGTATGTCGTCGGTTGCGACGGCTTCGGCGGCAGCACGCGCAAGCTCGTCGGCATCGGCACCCACGGCACGCCGTTCATCGACCATTCGCTCAATATCGAGCTCCGCGTCGACAACATGGCGCAGTATCACGATAAGGGCACCGCCGGCCGCTACATCTGCATGGATGCCGAAGGCACCTGGGGCACCTGCATGGTGGTCGACGGCAAGGGGCTGTGGCGCATCCTCATGTATGGCGACACGGAATCGCTGTCGCCGGCCGAGGTCGATCGCGTCATCCGGCGTCTCGCCGGCCGCGACTTCCCCTTCGAGGTCGTCTCTTGCCTGCCGTGGAGCCGCCGCGCGCTGATTGCGGATCGCTTTCGCGAAGGTCGCGTCTTCATCGCCGGCGATGCCGCGCATGTTCATCCGCCGAATGGGGGTTTCGGGATGAATACCGGCATCGGCGACGCGCTCGATCTCGGCTGGAAGCTCGATGCCGTCATCCGCGGTTGGGCCGACGCGGCGCTGCTCGACAGCTACGAGGC
>DATGLO010000456.1:0-3002 GCA_035294105.1 Allostellaceae bacterium | reverse complement strand
GTAGAAGAGGATGTGACGGCCTTCCTCCTGCATCACCGGCTCGAAAGTGTCGACCAGCTCGGGCGGGAAGAAGCCCGACCGTTTGGCCAACTCGAACAGGCCGAAAGCGAAGAAGCTGTCGATGCATTCGCTATAGCCCGTCACCATGAACGCCCATTCGGGGTCTTTCGGCTTCAGGTAAGCCGGCTCGGGCTGGAGCTTGATGCCGTAAGCCTCGACCAGATTGGCGAGCACGGTCTTGTGGCGGCCTTCCTCGAAGCCGTTGAGGTCGATCGCCTGGCGCAGCAGCGGGTCCTCGATCTGCTCGCCATAGGTGAGAACGCGCAGCGAGGCCTTGCCTTCGGTCTGCACCGCGATGTCCCAGATCGGCAGGCTGATCAGGCGCTGCCGGGCTTCCTCGTCGAGCTTCGGCCAATCGATGACGGCGGGCTTGTAGGGGTTAAAGGTGTCGAGGAGCATGCGGCAGAACATGCTCTTGTGACGGTCGCTGCCGGGGCGCACGGGGCCGGGCGCGGTCTCGCGCCACAGCCTTGCCGCCTCATCCGCAGCGTCGATTGCCATGTCGGTCATGGCGGATACCCTCGGGGCGCGGGCGTTTAAAGTCAATCGCGCGCATTGACCCAGTAGGTGCGACCGCTTGTCCTTCGCAACTGCGGTGGCGCTCTTGGCAGAGCCGCGATTTGGGCTACAGTCGGACAAATTCCGAGGGAGGGAAGCAAATGGCGGTATCGGCGAAGGGCGTCCGGCGGGTCGGGTTTTACGACTGCTATGGCGGCGGACAGGTTTATGTAGACAACGGCTTTGCCTATATCGGGCATATCCACTCGCCTTCGGGCACCAGCATCGTCGATGTGCGAGACCCCAAAAATCCGAAGCAGATTGCCTATTACGAGATGCCGCCCGGCACCCATTCGCATAAGGCGCGGACGGTCAACGGGCTGCTGGTCACCAATCACGAGGTCGACCCCAACCCGGCCGGCGGCCCGGCCGACGCGCCGTCCGACTTCAAGGGCGGGCTCGGCATCTACGATGTCAGCAATCCGCTGAAGCCGAAGAAGATCACGGACTGGAACACGCACGGCCACGGCGTCCATCGCTTCGATTTCGACGGCCGCTATGTCTATTGCTCGCCGACGGTCGAAGGCTATCGCGGCAATATCGTGATGATCCTCGACCTCAAGAATCCGGAAAAGCCGGAAGAGGTCGGGCGCTGGTGGGAGCCGGGGCAATGGATCGCGGGCGGCGAGACGCCGACCTGGAAGGGCACCGACCATCGCTGCCATCACCCGCTGCGCCAAGGCAACCGCCTCTATACGAGCTATTGGCAGGGCGGCTTCCACATCCTCGACATCGAGGATATGTCGAAGCCGAAGCGCGTCTCGGGCCTCGATTGGAGCCCGCCCTTCGCTTGCCCGACGCATTCCTGCGTGCGCGTCCCCTTCGACATCTTCGGGCGGAAATTCGCGATCGTCGCCGACGAAGATGTGCAACGGCCGGAGACCGCGCTGCCCGCCTTCATGTGGATGATCGATATCACCGACGAGACCAATCCGGTGCCGGTCGGCACCTATCAGGTCGAAGGTCTCGATCACGGCAATCACGCCAATAACAGCGGCTGCCATCAGCCGGTCGAGAAAATCCGCGGCACCGAAGTGCCCTTCGCCTGGTTCGCGCAGGGGCTCAGGATCATCGACATCTCGCATCCCCATACGCCCAAAGAGGTCGCGCATTACGTGCCCGAGCCGGCGGCGGGGGCGAAGCGTTGCCAGAGCAACGACGTCTACCAGGACGATCGCGGCCTGATCTTCCTGATCGACCGAATCCGCGGCTTGGAGATTCTCGAGCGGGCCTGAGGCATGACCGAAGCCGTCGAATGCGTCGTCATCGGCGGCGGTGTCATCGGTCTGGCGGTGGCGCGGGCTCTGGCCCGTGCCGGCCGCGAAGTGTTGCTGCTCGAGAAAGAGCGCTGGATCGGCACGGATACTTCCTCGCGCAACAGCGAGGTGATCCACGCCGGGCTCTATTATCCCGAAGGCAGCCTCAAAGCGCGCTACTGCGTCGCCGGCAAGAAGCTGCTTTACGAATACTGCGCCGCGCGCGACGTACCGCATAAGCGCATCGGCAAGCTCGTCGTCGCCGTGAACGATGCGGAGATCGCGATCCTCAAACGCGTGATGGCGCATGCGGCGGCGGCCGGCGTCGCCGATCTCGCCTGGCTCGACGGCGAGGAGGCGCGCAAGATGGAGCCGGCGCTCAACTGCCTCGCCGCTTTTCATTCGCCCTCGACCGGCATCATCGACAGTCACGCGCTGATGCAGGCCTATCAAACCGACGCCGAGAATGCCGGCGCGACCGTGGTGCTGTTGGCGCCGGTGCTCGAAGGCCGTGTCGCCGCAAATGGCTTCACGCTCGCCGTCGGCGGCACCGAGGCGATGACGCTCGCCTGCAAGATACTCGTCAACAGCGCCGGGCTTTACGCGCCGTCGCTGGCGCGGCGCATTGCCGGCATTCCCGCGGCGACGATCCCGCAGGACTACTACTGCCGCGGCGTCTATTTCACGTTCGCCGGCCGCTCGCCGTTCAAGCGCCTCGTCTATCCCGTGCCCGAGCACGCCGGGCTCGGCGTTCATCTGACGCTCGACATGGCCGGCGCCGCGCGGTTCGGTCCCGATACCGAATGGATCGACGGCATCGACTACACCGTCGATGCTCGGCGCGGCGACAAGTTCTATGCCGCGATCCGCAGCTATTGGCCCGCCATGCCGGACGATTCGCTGCAGCCGGGCTATGCCGGCATCCGGCCCAAGATCAGCGGTCCGAAAGAGCCGGCCGCGGATTTCGTGATCGCCGGTCCAGAGGCCCACGGCATTCCTGGCCTCGTCAATCTCTTCGGTATCGAATCGCCCGGCTTGACCTCATCGTTGGCGATCGCCGACGCGGTGGTTCAAAAGCTCGGCAACTGACCGCGCCGCGTGTCAGGTTATCGCGCGGCAGCGCCCGGC
>DATGLO010000455.1:0-3428 GCA_035294105.1 Allostellaceae bacterium | reverse complement strand
CCCACTGATTGTGCATCTTTCACGTGCCGATCAAGCCGAGAGGCTGGCGCAGGTCGACAGCCGCGCCGCGCTTCTTATGCAGCGCTTCTGGCCGGGCCCCTTAAGCCTGGTGCTACGGCGCGCGCCGCGCTGCCCGGTGTCGCTGCTCGCCAGCGCCGGCCTCGACACGTTGGCGCTGCGCGTGCCGGCGCATCCCTTGGCGCTGGAGTTGCTTCGTGCGGCGGCAAAGCCGATTGCCGCGCCAAGTGCGAATCGCTCGGGTCGCGTCAGCCCGACCGCGGCCGATCATGTTCTCGGCGAGCTCGACGGCACATCGCCGCCGTGCTCGACGGCGGGCCGTGCGCCATCGGCATCGAATCGACGGTCGTCGATCTCAGCGGCCGGACGCCGCTGCTGCTGCGGCCCGGCGGCATTGCCGTCGAAGAATTGGAGCCGCTGCTGGGGCCGCTGGCATCGCCCGCGACCGGCGAGGCGCCGCGTTCGCCGGGCATGCTGGCAAGCCACTATGCACCCAGCCTCCCCTTGCGGCTCAACGCGACCACGGTGGCGCCAAGCGAGGCTCTGCTTGCTTTCGGCCCCGAGGCGCCCGCAGGCGCTGCCGAAACGATGTGGCTTAGCAGCGTCGGCGACGTCGCGGAAGCCGCGGCGCATCTTTTCGCCATGCTGCGCGCACTCGATCGGCCGAACTTCACCGCGATCGCCGTGATGCCGATCCCGGAACGCGGTCTCGGTCGCGCGATCAACGACCGGCTGCGCCGCGCCGCGACCCGCTGACGCCCTTGCCCGAGAGCCGGCCGAGGATTAGATGGGCCGAATGACGACCGTATCCGACGCGCTCGACCGCTTGCGCCAGCTTCTCGGCGATAAAGGCTTCGTCGCCGATGCCGCGGCGATGGAGCCCTATCTGCGCGAGGAGCGCGGCACCTATTACGGCGCCGCGAAAGCCGTGCTGCGGCCCGCCTCGACCGAAGAGGTCGCCGCGACCGTGAAGCTCTGCGCCGAAGCGAAGCTGCCGATCTTCCCGCAAGGCGGCAACACCGGCCTCGCCGGCGGCGCGGTGCCGTGGGAAGACGGCAAGGGCGTCGTGTTGAGCCTGTCGCGTATGAACCACATTCGCGACATCGATCCGATCGACTACTCGATCACGGTCGAGGCCGGCGTCATTCTCGCCGAAGTGCAGAAGGCAGCGCAGCGAGTCGATCGCCTCTTCCCGTTGAGCCTCGGCGCCGAAGGCTCGTGCCAGATCGGCGGCAATATCTCGACGAATGCCGGCGGCATCCAGGTGCTGCGCTACGGCAACACGCGCTCGCTGGTCTTGGGCCTCGAAGTCGTGTTGCCCGACGGCCGCATCTGGAATGGGCTGCGCGCGCTGCGCAAGGACAATACGGGCTACGACCTGAAACAGCTTTTCATCGGCGGCGAAGGCACTCTCGGCATTGTCACTGCCGCGACGTTGCGCCTTTTCCCGCTGCCCAAAGCGGTCGAGACCGCGTTCCTCGGCCTTACCAAGGTCGAGGACGCGATGGAGCTGTTCTCGCGCGCGCGCAAGGCGAGCGGCGACCAGCTCACGGCTTTCGAGCTGATCTCGCGCTTCGGCATCGACATGGCGCTGAAGCATGTCAGCGGCATCATCGACCCGCTGCCGACCAAGTTCCCGTGGTATGTGCTGCTCGAAATGTCGTCGAGCGAAGCGCAAAGCGGCTTGCTCGAAACCCTCGAGCGTTTCCTCTCCGACAGCATGGAAGCCGGGCTCGTCAAAGACGGCGTCATCGCCAAAAGCGGCGCGCAGGCGCGCGATCTCTGGCGCATCCGCGAAGGCCTGGTCGAAGCGCAGAAATTCGAAGGCGCGAGCGTCAAGCACGATATCTCGGTGCCGGTCAGCAAGGTCGCGGAATACATCACCCGCGCCCATGCCGCGATCGAAAGATGGATGCCCGGCATCCGTCCCAACGCTTTCGGCCATGTCGGCGACGGCAACATCCACTACAACATCCATCAACCCATCGCCGCCGAGAAAGCCGCTTTCCTCGCGCGGCAGCCCGAGCTCAACCGCATCGTTCACGACATCGCCATCGAACTGAACGGTTCGATCAGCGCCGAGCACGGCATCGGCCGCCTCAAGGTCGGCGAGCTCGCCCATTACAAAGAGCCGATCGAAATCGAAATGATGCGCCGCGTGAAACAGGCGCTCGATCCCGACGGCATCATGAATCCCGGGAAAATACTCTCGCCGTGAGCGGCTATACGGCGCCGCTCGTTGAGATGCGCTTCGCGCTCGATGCGATCGCGAATCTCGGCGAGATCGCGAAGCTGCCAGGTTGCGAAGCAGCCGCCGCGCGCGATACCGTCGATGCCATCCTCGAAGAAGCCGCCAAATTCGCGGGCGAAATCCTGGCGCCGCTCAACGCGGTGGGCGATCGCCAGCGCAGCCGGCTCGAAAACGGCGTTGTCCGCACGCCGACCGGATTCAAAGACGCTTACGATGCTTTCGTCGCGGGCGGCTGGAATGCACTCGCCGTACGGGAGAAAGAAGGCGGCCAAGGCCTGCCGCTGGCGCTCGGCATTGCGGTTCTCGAAATGTGGACCAGCGCCAATCTCGCTTTCTCGCTCTGTCCGATCCTGACGCAAGCCGCCGCCGAGCTCCTCATCGCGCACGGCTCGGACGAGCAGCGCCGGCTTTATCTCGCCAAGCTCGTGACCGGCGAATGGGCCGGCACAATGAATCTGACCGAGCCGCAAGCCGGCTCCGATCTCGGTGCGGTTCGCATGCGCGCGATCAAGGAGGGCGATCACTATCGCCTGACCGGGCAGAAGATCTTCATCACCTATGGCGAGCACGACCTCGCGCCGAACATCGTGCATGCCGTGTTGGCGCGCACGCCGAACTCGGCGCCGGGCAGCAAGGGCCTGTCGCTTTTCCTCGTGCCGAAATTCCTCGTCGAGAGCGATGGCAGAATCGGCGCGCGCAACGATATCCGCTGCCTGAAGATCGAGGAAAAGCTCGGCATTCACGCGAGCCCGACCTGCGTTTTGTCCTATGGCGACAACGGCGGCGCGATCGGAACGCTCGTCGGCGAAGAAGGCCGCGGCATCGAATACATGTTCCTGATGATGAACGGCGCGCGGCTCAATGTCGGGCTGCAAGGCGTTGCGATCGCCGAGCGCGCTTATCAGCAAGCACGCGACTATGCGCTGAGCCGCGTCCAGGGGCGGCCAGTGACAGCGAAAGACGGGGCGACATTGCCGATCGCGCATCATCCCGACGTGCGGCGCATGCTTTTATCGATGCGCAGCGACGCCGAGGCCACGCGCGCGCTGGTCTACTACACGGCCGGCATGATCGATCGCGCGCGGCACGACCCCGACAGTGCGGCGCGACAGCGCCATCAAGCGCGCGCGGATCTGCTGATCCCGATCGCCAAAGCCTG
>DATGLO010000454.1:0-4746 GCA_035294105.1 Allostellaceae bacterium | reverse complement strand
ACGACCGGGCGATCCGGCACGGCGAGCTTCGCACCCGTTGAGGCGGCGATGCCCCAGCCGAGGATGTTCGGGCCGGTCGAGATATAAGAACGCCCGCCCTTGCCGCCCCAAGAGATGAGCGGGTCCATGGTCCGGCCGCTGTCGCAGTCGGAGACGTAGATCGTGTCCTTGTCCATGCCGGCTTCGAGCTCGACGCCCAAGCGCTCCATCTTGATCGACGAGCCGTTGTTGAGATCGGCCGCGATCATCTGGTGCATCTTGTCCATTTGCGCATGGTAATCCTGCGCCGGACCGACGCGGCCGTCGGCGATTTGTTTCAGCCTATCCTTGGTCGCCATGCTCTTGACCGCGGCGATGAGATCGGCGACGCCGAGCTTAATGTCGCAAACGACGCCGAGATCGACCGGCCAGACGCGGGCGAGGCCGGTCGGATTGCTGCGCATCGAGATGAGAGTCGCGCCCTTCATCGAGCGCTCGGCACCCTGATCGCCGATATTCAGATGAATATCGACCGCGCCGGGGAAGCGCATGTTGCCGGCATAGGCGCCGATATAGAGCGGGTTCTTCGTCGGGAACGGCTTCGACCAGTTGCCCTGCCCGGCCTGGCCGCAGACGGCGATGCCAAGCAGCTCGGCGAGCTCGACGACCTCGCCTTCGGCATGGCTTTGGGTGATCTCGTCGCCGACCGAGATCAGCGGGTTCTTCGCCTCGATCAACATCTTGGCGATGGTCTCGATGTCCTTGTGATCGGGACGTATCTTCATCGGCACGCTGAAGAGGCTGCCGTCGTAAACCTGCGACGTTGCCTGCGCGCGCAAGAGATCGTCCGGCACCGAGAGGAACACCGGCCCCGTCGGCGGCGTTAGGGCGAATTTGACGATGCGGCGAGTCACGTCGGCAATGTCGCCGGTCGATTCGGCCAGCCACCATTCCTTGGTGATCGGCGCGAGCATCGGCTCCTGATGCACGTAATCCTGGGCATAGTCGCGGCCCTCGACCTCGGTGCCGAAAGCAGCGACGGTCAGGAGGATCGGAATGTTGTCCTTGTAGCTGTTGACGAGCTGCGTCATGCCGTTCGGCAAGCCGACATTGGCGATATGGGCGACGCCGAGATTGCCCGAGAGGCGCGAATAGCCGTCGGCCATGGCGACGACCGCGCCTTCCTGGATGCCCTTGATCAGCTGGATTTCGGGGATTTCGACCAGCGCGTCGTAGAACGGCGCGTCGCCGGTCGAGGGATTGCAGAAGATGAACTTCACGCCGGCGGATTTGAGCTGCTGCATGTAGAGCATGCCGCCATTGCCGTGAACATTGCGAATCTTGCCTGCGGTTGCAGCCTCTTGCGCCTGCGCCGGCGTGATTTCGAGCGAGCTGACGATCGATTTGGCCACACCGCCGGCGAGACCCGCCGCGCCGAGCCCGCGCATCAGCGTGCGCCGCGAAATGCCCTTATCGAGATACTGTTTGATGAGATCTTTCATCGCCCGCTTCTCCCTATCATACCGGTCCCTTTGCGCGATCGCCGCGCGCCGCCGGACCTCTAAATAATGCGCTCTTTCGGCCTCGCCCGCAACGTCCGGGCGACAAAAGCGCGATGTCGATTGGTATTGAACCGCAGCCCATTCCGGCATCTAATCGGTGGGTTTTTGTATGCCGGGTTAAGAACAGGATTGGACCGCCGATGCGGAGGGTTGAGGCGACGCCGCGACGCCGGAACGAGGGGCATGGGACAATCAGCCGATTGGCCCTCGGCCTCGGCGCCTGCGCTGTCCTTGTCAGCCTCGCGAGCTGCGACACCGCCCAAAGCATCCTCGACAGCAACGATGTATGCCGCGATCAGAGGGCGGCACTGCGTTCGTACGGCGATTACTTCGCTCAGGACATCCTGATCGGCGGCGGCATCGGCGCGGCAGCGGGTGCGATCGTCGGCGCGGCAACGCATCAATCCGTGGGCACGACATTGGGTCTGACCGCCGCCGGCTTCGCGGTCGGCGCCGGCGCCGGCTACTGGGCGGCGGTCGAGCAGAAGAATTCCGACACCGCCGCGCGCCAGCGTCAGGTCCTGACGGATATCGACGCCGACAACAAGAAAATCGACGGCGCGCAAGCGGCGTTCAACGATCTCGTCAAATGCCGCAACCAAGAGGCCGCGCGGCTGCGCGCCGATGTCAACGCCGGCCGCATTTCGCAGACGGATGGCGGCAAGCAGATGGCCGACATCCGCTCGCGCTATGACGACGACATCGCACTCGGCAAAAAGGTCGGCGCGAATATCGCGACGCATAGCGCCGACCTCGAATTCGCCAATGAGCAGTTGAAGCCGCAACCTTATGTGACGCTGCATTCCGCGCCGGTCTATGCGACCCAGGATCAAAAGAGCGCCAGGCTCGAAAATCTGCGCTCCGGCGCGGTGATCGATGGCGCCGCCATCGATACGACCTGGGTCAAGGTGCGGCTGTCGCGCGGCCGCACCGGCTACATGCTTGCCAGCGATCTGGAACTCCAAGCCCAGATGATCGTCGCCAATCGCGCGCGCCGCCATTCGCCGCCGCCCTCGGCGAAAGGCGATCCGGTCGCCGAAGGCTGCTTCACCAACCTGTCGAAACGCGCCGATTTCGACGATTCCGTCCAAACCGCGTCGGCCAACACCTCGGGATTCGAGCTTTCCGGAAGTTGATCCTCCCAACTCGACCGCGCGCGCCATGGCAGCGCCGCCGGATGGCGGCGGCGGTCCTCTGCGCGAGCGTGTTGCTGACCGTGCACGCGCAAGCGCAAGCGCCCAACAACAGCGATCCGCCGGCGACGCCGTTCCTGCGCGTCGATGCGGGAATGCACACGGCCGAGATCACCGATCTTGCCGTCGACGGGCAAGCCGCGCTGATCGCGACCGCCTCGACCGACAAGACCGTGCGGCTCTGGCATGCGGATGACGGCTCGCCCGTCACGACGTTGCGCGTGCCGATCGCGCCCGGCGCCGAGGGCGAGATCAATGCCGTCGCCGTCGCGCCCGACGGCAAGCATGTGCTCGCCGGCGGCGCAACCGGCTTCAGTTTCGGGCCCGGCTTCAGCCTCTATCTCTTCGATACCGACAAGCAGGCAATGATCGGGCGCCTCGCCGGCCTCCCGGCGCCGATCATGGACGTCGCCTATGCGCCAAGCGGCAAAAGCTTCGCGATTGGCTTTGCGAAGACGGACGGGGTCCGGCTCTATGACAGCGGCGGCAAGCTGCTCGCCGAGGACCGCGATTACGGCGAGCGCGTCAGCGCGATCGCTTTCGCCCCCGACGACCGCTTCGCCGTCAGCTCCTATGACGGCCAGATCCGGCTTTACGATGCCGCCGGCCATCGCGTCGCAATGACGAAAGCACCGGGAGGCAAACGGCCCGCCTCGCTTGCCTTCTCGCCCGACGGCAAAGCGCTCGCGATCGGCTACGACAATGCGGCGCGCGTTGACGTGCTCGCGGCGGACACGTTGAAGCCGCAGTTGCAGCCGCGCAGCGGCGATCTTGGCGCGGGCGCACTGAGCACGGTCGGCTGGACCGGCGATGCCGGCGCGCCGGTACTGCTTGCGGCGGGCAGCGTGCGCGACCGCAGCAATGAAGTGATTGTGCGGCGCTGGAGCAAAGGCGGCGCCGGCGCGGCGAGCGATATCGCCGTCGGCCGCGATCTGGTGACGAGGCTCGTCGGCCTGCCGGGCGGGCGCGCGGCTTTTGCCACCGCCGACCCCGCCTGGGGCGTGATCGGCGCGAACGGCAAGATCGCCTATCGCCACGGCAGTCCCATCAACGATTTCCGCGTGATGAGCGAGCGGCATTTCGACGTGTCGCCGGACGGGCTGACCGTCGCCTTCAGCCCCGCCGCCCCCGGCAATCCCGTCTATCGCTTCGATCTGCGCGCGCGCAAATTAATGAAGCTCACGGCGGCGCAAGCGGCGCAGCGCCTCGGCCCCGCCCCGGCGCAACCGCTCAAGATCAGCGGTCTCAACAGCAACGCGCCGAACCTCGATGGGCATAAGCTCGCCTTGCCGGAGCTCGAACTCGCGCGCAGCGCCGTCGCCTTGCGCGACCAGGTGTTGATCGGAACGGATTTCAACATCCGGAGCTTCGATAAGAGCGGCCATGAGACCGGGCCAGCGCATGCCGTTCCGGCGCCGGTCTGGGCGCTCGCCAACGCCGGCGACGATATGGTGGTCGCGGCGCTCGGCGACGGTACCTTGCGCTGGTACGACGCCAAGCCGGGCGCGCCGCTCGCCCAGGTCGCGGCGCTATTCATCGCCGCCGACGATCGCCGCTGGGTGATCTGGACGCCCGAAGGCTTCTTCGATCACGCCGATAGCGGCGGCAAGGAGCTCGTCGGCTATCAACTCAACCGCGGCAAGGGCGATGCGCCCGAATGGGTCGGCTTCGACCAGCTCTATCGCGCTTTCTACGCGCCCGATCTCGTGCTCGCCCGGCTCCAGGGCCAAGTGCAGGCGGCACAGCAGCGCCTCGGCGCGCTCGGCGACATCCGCAGCTTCCTGCAAGCCGGCAAGCTGCCGGCGCTGCAATGGAGCGCCTATTGCCTCGGCGGCGATTGCACGCCGCTCGATCCGGGCCGGAGCGTCCGCCTGCCGGATGCGATCGCGACCCAGGCGCAAGCGGCCTTTGTCAATGCGATGCTGCCGCCGGGCACCGCGAGCCTGACCCTGCGCTACCGCATCACCGACCGCGGCAGCGGCATCGGCCCGAGCGATCTGTTCGTCAACGGC
>DATGLO010000453.1:0-2097 GCA_035294105.1 Allostellaceae bacterium | reverse complement strand
CTGGCCCCCGATCGTGATCACGGCGCGCTGGATGGTGGGCGCGGAAGGCTCGCCACCATCGCTCGCATCGCCGTCGCCGTCCGTATTTGTGCTGGCAGGCGGCTCATCTTCCGGCCGGACGTAGCCGCGATCGACCGAGAGGCTGCCATCCGTGTCGATGCTGACAAAGACGCCGGCGCGAGCGACCTCGGCGGGATCGTAGCTCGCTGGCCGATCCTCGAAGGCGGCCAGCGCCGTCTCGATTTCGCCGAGACGAGCATCGACGTCGTCGGGAAGCTCGTCGGCGTTCTCGTATTCCGCCTCAAGCTTGGCGTATTCGTTCTTCAACGCCTCGATCGTCGCCTGTTCCTCGGCCGTGAGGTCTGTCGGCGTCCCTTCGAGCTCGCGCAGATGATGCGTGTGGCCAAACGGGTAATCGACATTCACTTCGATCCATTTCCAGCCTTCGGCCGCGATCTTCTCCGCCTCGGCCTTAAGCTTCTCGGCGACCAGCGCATCAAGCAGGCTGACATTCTCCAGCCATCCGCCGTCGTCCTGCTGAAAGAGATCGCGCATGACGATGCCGCCTGCCTGCTCATAAGCATCGATGCCGACGAACAGGGCTCGCCGGTCCGACGCGCGCACCGCGCGCTCGGTCAACATGCGGCGGATCTGATAGGGCTCCTGGCTGTAGGAGCGCTGCAGCGCCTCCCAGACCTGCTCCTGGCGCGCGTGATCGTTCGTCACCGTGAACGCCATGAGCTGTTCGAGCGACATGCCGTCTTCGGCATAGATGTCGAGGAGCTTCTCCGACACAGCCGCGAGCCGCAGCCGCTGCTTCACGACGTTCACGCCGACGAAGAAGGCGGCGGCGATCTCTTCCTCGGATTGGCCCTTCTGGCGCAATGCCTGAAAGGCGCGGAACTGGTCGAGGGGGTGGAGCGACGCGCGGTGAACGTTCTCCGCCAACGAGTCTTCTTCGGCGGAGATGTCGACGCTCGGATCCCGCACGACGCAAGGCACCGGCGCCGTTTTGGCGAGGCGCTTCTGCTTGACGAGAAGCTGGAGCGCGCGATAGCGCCGGCCACCGGCCGGAACCTCGAACATGCCTGTCTCGATACCCTCGGCGTCGAGGATCGGCCGGACATTGAGGCTTTGGAGGAGCGTGCGCCGCGCGATGTCCTCCGCCAGCTCCTCGATCGAGACGCCGGCCTTCACGCGCCGGACATTCGATTGGGAGAGAACGAGCTTGTTGAAGGGGATGTCGCGCGACGACGACAGGGTGATCTTCTGAACGGCAGTAGCCATCGGGATTGTCTCCGCGACGGGCGCCGAAAGACTCTCTCTCGGCTTCCAACCCGTCACGAAGACCGGCGCAGCCCTCTTCCTCTGGAAAGACGGATATCCGCGGATCCGGAGATGCGCATGCGCACAAATCCGGCTTTGCGTGACGGCCGGCTCATTGTCGCAACAGCAGGCGCATCACGCGGCCTCCTGCTCGTTCGCCATGGCGCCCAGTGCGTCATCGCTGGGAAGAAAGCCGAGGAGGAAGTCCGCGGCCTTGCTCGCCTGCGATGCGGCGCGAACGATGGCCCGATTGTCCTCGCGTAGCACCTCGAGCCAGGAGCCGATGTAATCGGCATGGCGCACGGTCGGCACGATGCCGAGCGAGGCGCAACAGAACGCGGCGTTCATCTCTGCGACCAGCTCTTCGAACGCGTACTTCTTGGAGCCGAACGAGCCGGAGAGATCGCGGTTGAGCCGGTGCGGCGCGCCGCTGGCGTGGCCGAGCTCATGGAGCGCCGTACGGTGCCAGTTGATCGGGTCGAAATAGGCCTGCGGCGGTGGGACCTGCACATAGTCGTGTGCGGGCATGTAGAAGGCCCGGCTGCCCCCGATGCGGAAATCGATGCCGCAGGCTTGGATCAACGCTTCCACCTGGGGCTCGATGAGGCCCGGCTCGGGCGGCGGCGCGGCGACCACGAGGTTCTCGGGTAAGCCTTCGCATTGCGCGAGATTGAAGACGGTGAAGCGCTTGAGGAAGGGGATCGCTTGCGCTTCTTCGCCGGTCTCTTGCGCGCGCTTCTTCTCGTCGTCGGGGATGAAGCGGTCGGCGTA
>DATGLO010000452.1:0-4706 GCA_035294105.1 Allostellaceae bacterium | reverse complement strand
AAAAGCTCGCGACGTTGCGCGACCGCGCCGGCCCGTTCGGCAGCTTGCTCATGACCGGCGTCGATTGGGGCGGCCCCAACGAAGCCTGGGAGCGCCAATCGATGCGCCTTTTGGCCGAAGAGGTCATGCCGCGCCTCGCGCAGCACGCCGCCGCCAAAGCCGCAGAATAAAGATCGACCAGAGGAGACATCCCATGCCCGATGCCAGCACCACCGAAGCCGCTACCCGTGCCGCGCCAGCCCTAAAGCTCAATTTCCTGTCGCACGGCACGCTCGAATCGCGCGATCTCGAATTCTCGCGCAAATTCTACGAGGAGTTCCTTGGACTCGAGGTCGTGCAGACGAGCGCGATCTCGCTGATGATCCGCCTCGGCGGCAAGCATTGCATCGCCGTGGTCTTCACGAAGAAGCCGAGCGAGATGGGCGTGCTCAACCACAACGGCCTCGATGTCGAGACCCAGGAAGAGGTCGACGCGGCTTATCAGGTGGTGCTCGCCCAGGCCGAGAAATGGAAACTTCACAAGATTTCAAAGCCGTTCCTGCAGCACGGCACCTACAGCTTCTACTTTTGGGACGCCGACGAGAACTGCTGGGAAATCCTGACCAATCCCAAGGACGGCTACGACTGGCTGTTCAAGAACGGCGACATGACGGGCAAGGGCCATCACGACCGCAACTTCAAGCGGCCGGGCGTGAAGATCCCTTATTAGGCTCCGCCTCGCCCGCGGGGAGGGGGAAATAGAGCTCGAAGCGCGTGCCCTTGCCCGGTGCGCTCTTCACCTCGATATGGCCGCCATGGCTCGTCACGATGCCGTGGACGATCGACAGGCCGAGACCTGTTCCCTGACCGACGGCCTTGGTCGTAAAGAACGGCTCGAAGATCCGCTGCAAGGTCGGTTCGTCCATGCCGCAGCCGGTGTCGGCGACGGCTAGGCAAACGTCCTTAGCGCCCTTGGCCCGTGCTCCCAGCGCCAAGGAGACGGTGATCGTCCCCATGCCGTTGTTCATCGCGCCGGCGGCGTTCGAAATGAGATTCGTGATCACCTGGTGAATCTGCGATGCATCGGCGCGGATCGGCGGCACGTCCTCGATGGACTCCTCGAGCTGAATGGAGCTCGGCACCGTCGCGCGCATCAGCTTCAAAGCCTCGCGCACGACCTCGGCGAGGTTGGCCTCGTGCTGCTCCGCCTCGTCTTTGCGGCTGAAGGAGAGGACGCGGCGCACCAGGTCGCGGGCGCGCTCGCTCGCCTCATAGATCGTGTCGAGATTGTTGCGCACCGGCGTGCCCTTCTCGAAGCGCCGCGCGGTGAGCTTCGAGAGGGCCATGATCGGCACCAGCGTATTGTTGAGGTCGTGGGCAATGCCGCCGGCGAGCGTACCGAGCGCCTCGAGCTTCTGCGAATGCAGCAGCTGGCGCTCGAGCTCGAGCTCGCGGGCCTCGGCGACGCGCCGCTCGGTGACGTCTTGCAACGTGCCGAAGACCCGGATGGGGCTGCCGTCCTCGGCAAAATAGATGTGGCTCTCGCGACGAAGAATCCGCTCCTCGCCGTCGGGCCTGATGATGCGGAATTCGAACGCGTCTAAATTCGGTTTTCCCGATTTCTGCTGCGCGGCGATGAAGCCGGCGCGATCGTCGGGATGGACGAGTGCCAGCGTCGCTTCCGACGAAGGAACCACTTTGCCGCGCTCGTAGCCGAGGATCTGATACATCTGGTCCGACCATTCCACGCGCCCGGCGAGGAGGTCGTTGTCATAGCTGCCCATATTGGCGATGCGCTGCGCGCGCATCAGATTCTCGCGGCTTTGCAGGATTTCCGTCTCGACACGCTTGCGCTCGGTGATGTCCTGCAAGGTGCCGAAGACGCGAATCGGCCGGTTGTCGGCATCGACCGTCACCTGACTTTCGCGCCGCACGACGCGCTCCTCGCCGTCGGCGCGAACGATCCGGTATTCGAGCGGACCGATCGCCTTGCCGGAAAGTTCCGCGTCACGTTCCTTTTGGAAGCGCTCGCGATCGTCGGGATGGATGATCTTGATGAGATCCTGCGCCTCGGGGCGCGGCGCCGCCGGGTCGAGCCCTAAGATGCGATAGAGCTGGTCGCTCCATTCGCTTTTTCCGGTCACGAGGTCGCGATCGAAACTGCCGATTGCGGCGAGACTTTGCGCGCGCGCCATGTTCTCGCGGCTGCGGCGCAACTCGATTTCGGCCTGGCGGCGATCCGTGATGTCCTGCACCGTCGCGACGAGGCGCACCGGCTTGCCGTCGCCGTCGAGCACGAGCTCGCATTCGCGATGCAGGATCCGCTCGACCCCGTCGGGACGGATGATGCGAAAATCGAGGGGCGGCGCGGCGATGCCCTTCTGCGACAGCTCCCGCACCTCGTCGAATTTATCGCGGTCTTCGGGATGGACGAGATTGCGCAGATAGGCGACATCCACCTGGGGATCGTTGGGGTCGACGCCGTGGATACGGTAGAGCTCGTCCGACCACTCCCATTTGCCCGTGACGAGGTCGCGCTCGAAGCTGCCGACGCCGGCGATGCGTTGCGCGCGCGCCATGTTCTCGCGGTGGCGCCGCAGCTCGATCTCGATGCGCTTGCGCTCGGTGATGTCCTGCACCGTGCCGAACATGCGCAGAGCCTTGCCGTTGGCATCGAAGACGACGCCGTAATCGCGATGCAGGATGCGTTCTTCGCCGTCGGGCCGGGTAATGCGGAAATCGAGCGCCGCATCGGAGCGCTGTTTGAGCGCCGCGTCCCGGCCTTGGAGGAAAGCAGCGCGATCGGCGGGATGGACCATCGACGCCAGTGTCTCTGCCGTGGGTCGGTGGAGTTTTTTGTCGAGCCCCCAAATGCGCAGGAACTGCTCGGACCATTCCGTCTTTCCGCTTGCGATATCGCGGCTGAAACTGCCGATCGCGGCGATCTGCTGCGCGCGCGCCAGGTCTTCGCGGCTGCGGCGCAGTTCGTCTTCGATCTGTTTGCGCTCGGTAACGTCCTGCAACGTGCCGAAGAGCCGGATCGGGCGGCCGTTCTCGTCGAAGGTGGTGCGGTATTCGCGATGCAGCACCCGCACCTCGCCGTCCGGCCGCGTGATGCGGAAATCGAGCGGCGGCACCGGCTCGTTCCTAAGCGCCGCGTCGCGGCCCGCGAGGAATTTCTCGCGGTCCTCGGGATGGACGGCGCTGATAAGATAGTCGAACGCGCCGCCCGGTCCGGGATCGGCAATGCCCCAGATCCTGAAAATGCCCTCGGACCATTCGCTGCGGCCCGTAATCAGGTCGTGCTCGAAACTTCCGATCGCCGCGATGCTCTGCGCGCGCGCCAGGCTTTCGCGGCTATGTCGCAGCGCTTCCTCGTTGGCCTTGCGCTCGGTGATGTCCTGCACGATCCCGAAAAGGCGCGTCGGCTCGCCGGCAGCATCGAAATCGGCGCTGTATTCGTTATAAAGAACGCGCTCTTGGCCGTCCGGCCGCAGGATGCGGAATTCCGATTTGTGCAGCGGCGCGCCGGCGAGGACGGCGCTGCGGCCGGCGACGAACTCGGCGCGATCGTCGGGGTGCACGCGGTCGACCAGTATCTCGAGCGAGGGCAAGCCCACAGCGCCGTCGATGCCCCAGATCCGCAGGAACTCGTCGGAGCATTCGAGCGCACCGGTGCGAAGATCGCGATCGAAGCTGCCGAGGGCCGCCATGCGTTGCGAGCGGGCGAGACTTTCGCGATTCCGCTGCAGCGCCACGTCGTTCGCCTGGCGGACGGTGACGTCGCGGAGGACGGATATCAGCTTCCGACCGTCGGATGCGCGATAGGGGCAGGTGGTGACCTCGATCGGAAAACGCGATCCGTCCTTGCGCTGGGCCACGCGCTGCAGGACCTGCATGCTCGGCACCGCGTCGGCGGCAGCCAGAATGCTCTGCGCGGATTCTTCGCCGGCGCGCTTCCCCTCGTCCTCCATGAAGTCAGTGAGGCGCAAGCCATTCATCTCGCCCGGGCCGTAGCCGTGGATACGCTCCGCGACGGGATTGGCGAATTCGATTTGCAGCTTGTCATTGACGATCGCGACCGCCTCGGGCAACGCCGCCATGAAATTGCGTTGCCGCTGCTCGGCTTCGGAGACCTGGGCCAGCAAACGATCGTTGCGGCGGATTTGCGAGCCGAGGTAAGCGAGCAGCCCGAGCACAATCGCGAGCGCCGCGAACGTCGCGCTCGCGATTACCAGCGAATCGTGGCGCCAGCGGGCGAGCGCAGGGTCGGTATCCCAACCCGCCGCGATCACAAACTTAGACTCATCGCTGCCGATGCCTGCGACGAAACGATGGATGCCGGCGACCGTCGTGAGTTCCTCGAACCGGCCCGCGGCAGAGCCAGCGAGGAACGCGCGGAACGCCGGGCGCTGCGAGAAGTCGACGGCAAGCAAGGGATCGCCGAAATGGATGGCGGGCGTCCGCAGGAGCACGTGCCCGTCGCGGCTGAAGGCGGCAATGCTGGCGCCCGCCGGCATATCCAGCGAATCGAAAACCCCTTGCAGATAGGCGACATTGAGGTAAGCCGCGGCGACCCCGCGGACGGTTCCGCCCCGGTCAACGATGCGCCGGCTCAGCACGATCTCGGGCTTTCCGTCGAGCGGATCGGGAATGAGGTCGCTGACCATGAGCCGGTCATCGCGCGCCGCCATTTGGCGACGGAAGAAGTCGCGATTGCCGACGGC
>DATGLO010000451.1:0-6445 GCA_035294105.1 Allostellaceae bacterium | reverse complement strand
CGAGGATGCCGGCCGCGCCGCCGCGGCGCTCGATATCCAGCTGACGAAACGCGGCAAGCACGAGGGCGAGGACATCCCGATGTGCGGCGTGCCCGTGCATGCCGCCGAGGCCTATCTCTCGCGCCTCATCCGCCAGGGCTTCCGGGTCGCCGTCTGCGAGCAGATGGAAGATCCCGCCGAGGCGAAAAAGCGCGGCTCCAAATCGCCGGTCAGGCGCGCGGTCGTCCGCATCGTCACGCCCGGCACGCTCACGGAAGACGCGCTCTTGGATGCGCGGCGGCACAATTATCTCGCCGCGCTCGCCGATGTCTCGGGCGAGCTGGCGCTCGCCTGGCTCGATCTCTCGACCGGCGATTTTTCGACCCAGGCGGTCGATGCGCCGGCGCTCGGCGCGGCGCTCGCCCGCATCGCGCCGGGCGAGCTGCTCTTGCCCGAGCGGCTCTTGGCGCGGCCCGAGCTTTTCGAGCTCTGGCAGGCGCACAAAGATCATCTGACGCCGCAGCCGAATGCGCGGTTCGACAGCGAGAACGGCCGGAAGCGCTTGGAAGCGCTTTACGGCGTCAAGGAGCTGGCGGGCTTCGGCGCTTTCGGCCGCGCCGAGATCGCGGCGGCGGGCGCGCTCGTCGACTATGTCGAGCTGACGCAGCAGGGCAAGCTGCCGGCGCTTGCCGCGCCGCGCCGCCTCGGCAGCGGCGAGGTGATGGAGATCGACGCGGCGACGCGCCGCAACTTGGAGCTCGCCGAAAGCCTCAATGGCGATCGCAACGGCAGCCTTCTCGCCGCGATCGACCGCACCGAAACCGGCGCCGGCGCGCGCTTGCTGGCCGAATATCTTGCCGCGCCGCTGACCGATCCCGCGGCGATCGACGCGCGGCTCGATGCGGTCGCGTTCTTCGTCGGCGCCGAGCGGCTGCGCGCAGCTTTGCGCGAGCAGCTGCGGCGCTGCGCCGACATGGCCCGGGCGATGGCGCGCCTCGGCGTCGGCCGCGGCGGCCCGCGCGATCTCGCGGCGCTGCGCGATACGCTTGCCGTGACGGCCGCGCTGCGCGCTTTGTTGCGCGAAGTCGATTTTGCGGCGCCGCCGCCGCTGATCGTTGCGCTCGAAAAAGATCTTGGCGAGCACCACGCGCTGGTCGATCGGCTGACGCGCGCTCTCGCTCCGGAACTGCCGCTCCTGGCGCGCGACGGCGGCTTCATCGCGGCGGGCTATTCCGCCGATCTCGACGAGCTGGTGAAGCTGCGCGACGACAGCCGCCGGCTGATCGCCGGGCTGCAAGCGCGCTACGCTGCCGAGACCGGGATCGCCAGCCTCAAGATCCGCCACAACGGCGTTTTGGGCTATCACATCGATATCGGCGCGAATCATGCCGCCAAAATGGGCCCGGGCTTCATCCATCGCCAGACGCTCGCGTCATCGATGCGCTATTCGACGGTCGAGCTGGGCGAGCTCGAAGCGAAGATCGCCTCGGCCGCCGATCGCGCCCTTGCGCTCGAGCTGAAGCTCTTCGACGATCTCGTCCGCGAGGCGCTGGCGCAAGGCGCCGAGATCGCTCGCGCCGCCGCGGCGCTCGCGGCGCTCGATGTCGCCGCTGCGCTGGCCGAGCTCGCGGTCGCCGAGCGCTATGCGCGGCCCAAGGTCGACGATAGCACGGCCTTCGCGATCAAGCAGGGCCGCCATCCGGTCGTCGAGGCGGCGCTGCAGCGCGCGGCGGGCGCAAGCTTCGTCGCCAATGATTGCGATCTCAACGCCACGCAGCGGCTCTGGCTGCTGACCGGTCCCAACATGGCAGGCAAAAGCACCTTCCTGCGCCAGAACGCGCTCATTGCCGTGCTCGCCCAGATGGGTTCGTTCGTGCCGGCGGAATCGGCGCATATCGGTGTGGTCGATCGGCTCTTCAGCCGCGTCGGCGCCGCCGACGATCTCGCGCGCGGCCGCTCGACCTTCATGGTCGAGATGGTCGAGACCGCGGCCATCCTCAACCAGGCGGGCGAGCGCGCCCTTGTCATCCTCGACGAGATCGGCCGCGGCACCGCGACCTATGACGGGCTCTCGATCGCCTGGGCCGCCGTTGAGCATCTCCACGATCGCAACCGCTGCCGCGCGCTCTTTGCGACCCATTACCACGAGCTGACGGCGCTTGCCTCGAAGCTCGACCATCTCGCCTGCTTTACGATGCGCGTCAAGGAATGGCAGGGCGACGTCGTCTTCCTGCACGAAGTCGCGCCCGGCGCCGCCGATCGCTCTTACGGCATCCACGTGGCGAAGCTCGCGGGCTTGCCGCCGGCCGTCATCGCGCGCGCCGAGCAGGTGCTCGCGACCTTGGAGAAAGGCGAGCAGGGCGGCGCGCTTGCGCGCCTCGCCGAGGACCTGCCGCTCTTTGCCGCCGCGAAGCCGCCGCCGGCCCTCGAAGAGCCGTCGCCGCTCGACCAGCTCCTCGCCGCGCTCAAGCCCGACGAGTTGTCGCCGCGCGAGGCGCTGGAGCTGCTCTACAAGATCAAGGCGCTGCTGATCTAGCGGCCGGGGGCGCCTTCACCGATCACGACGAATGGCGCCCAGGCCCACGGATGCGCTCGGGCGCGGCGTCGGCGGCGGCGGAAAGCCGCAAGGCCCGCAGCGACGAGATCGACGGCATCACCGATATTGCCATCTGCGTCGCAAACCATTTGAGCGTCGCGAGTCCGTCGAGCGGTACGATGTCCTGTGGCGGCTTTTCGGTGACGAGTATCCCGAGCGGCACGTCCTCGAGTGCGCCGTCCGGGACGACGATGAGGTTGTGCACCTTGCCCAACAGCGGTTGGAGCGGCGCAAGCAGCTGCTCATAGAGCGTATACGCGGTGCCGGCGTCGTAGCTGAGATTGTCGAGCGTCGGTACCGCGAAGGAGAAGTCGAAATCCTTGTCGAGCGTCGCGTCGTGCAGCGTACGCAGCCGCTTTACTTGCGCCAGGAGTTCGAAATCCATGATCTTCATCGCGCTCGTCGCGGTTGCCTCGCGCGTCACCAGCAGCGCATCCGTCTGCGTGCCGGCGACGAAAAAAACGCGAAGACCTTCACCGTCCTTCAGCAGCTTTTGCGCCGTTGCGAGCTCGACCGGCCGCGGCCGCAACAGCTCGGCGACGGTGGGCGCCGCCGCCTGCAGTTGCGCCCAGTCGCGCGCAAAAGCGGCGCTCGCCGCGTCCTGCTGCTGCTGAATCGCAGCTTGCGCGCCGTCGTCCCTGCCGCCCGAAGCGAACCAGCGATCGGCCGCGGCGCCGGCGTCGTGCCGAAGTCCTTCCATTTGATCCAGCTCGGCCCCGATCGCATGCACCAGCGGTGTCACACCGCTCCGAGCGCCGACGGCTTCCGCGGCGGCGCGCTGCGACGCAATGCCTGCGGCCGACAGGGCTATGGATCTGCGCCATCTGGAACAGCAGGTTCTGCAGCTCGGGCGACAGCTTCTGCGGGCCGCCGGCGACGATCAAGTCGCTCTCGGCCAGGTTGCGCGCGCCCACAGTCAGGGCTTGACGCGCCTTTTCCACGATGATCGGGAAGATATAGCTGCGATCGGGCGCCGGATCGTAGAGCAATTGAAACAAGTCGAGGATCGGCTCGCGCATCGTCGCGTATTCGTGCGCCAGGTCCAACGCATCGACCAGCAGCGCATGTGTCTCGAGCGTGTCGTCGGGTCGCAGCGACCGGTCACTCAATAACGGCGGCTCGAGTGCGATCGCCGCGCGGAGATGGGTCGCGGCGAGCGCGTAGCGTTGCCTTCTTGCCGCATCGTTTTTTTCGGCAGCAGAATGATCCGCCGACGGGTTCAGCAGGTCGGCCGGATCGAACGGGAATGGGTCGTCGGTCCGCGCGATTTCCATCTTCGCGATGGCGCGATGCGCCTACCATTCGAACCAGGCGATGCTTGGTCCGAGTGTGCGCTCAGGCTTGGTCGCTGTCGCCGCTGCCCGCCAGCACGTCGTTATAGGTCGCGATCGCGGGGGCGGGATCGTCGACGATATCGAAATTGGTGATACTGGCATTCGCCTCGGCGTCGCCAAGCACCGTTAGGGCCGCCACAAGGTCGTAGGAACTGGCGGCAGGATCGGCGCGTAACGCTGCCAGCCTTGCCTGGGCGGCGGCTACCGCCTGGGGATCGCGCAACGACTGCGCCGGCGCCTTGGGTCCGATCAGGCAAAAAAGCAAGAACAGTATGCCACCGAGCCCCGCCGTCCAACCGACCCGCGCCATTGCCGCAATCCCCCGCCCCGCATTACAGGCCCATTCTAATGCCGGCCGGGGCGACAATTAAATTTTGCTGGTCTAACATCGGTGCCGATGACCGACATCCCCCGCCAGCGCGACATCCTCGACCGTCGCGCGCTTGCCGCCGCGCTCGACGCGATTGCCGAGAGCGCCGCCGAGCCCGATCGCAAGCGCGTCGCCGAGACGCTGAAGGCCGCGCTCTCGGTCGGCCGCGCCGAAGTGAAAAAGCGCTTCGAGGACGGCGCGCGCGGCACCGAGACGGTGCATGCGCTCTCCTTCCTCACCGACCAGCTCATTCGCGTGCTCTACGATTTCATCGCGACGCATGTCTTCCCGCTCGCCAATCCGACCGCCGGCGAGAAGATGGCGCTGGTCGCGGTCGGCGGTTATGGCCGCGGCGAGCTCGCGCCCTATTCCGACATCGATCTCCTCTTTCTGACCGCTTACAAGCGCACGCCGCATACCGAGCAGGTGGTCGAATACCTGCTCTACACGCTCTGGGATATCGGCCTCAAAGTCGGGCAATCGACGCGCTCGGTCGAAGAGACCATTCGTCATGCCGAAGGCGATATGACGATCCGCACCGCCGTGCTCGAGGCGCGCTACATCTGGGGCGATCAGGAGCTGTTCGCGGAGCTGAAGCGGCGGTTCGATCGCGAGCTCGTGAAGAAGAGCCCCGAGCAGTTCATCGAAGCAAAGCTTGCGGAGCGCGATCAGCGCCACGAGAAGCTCGGCGATTCGCGCTACCTCGTCGAGCCGAACGTCAAGGAAAGCAAAGGCGGCCTGCGCGATCTCCACACCCTCTTCTGGATCGCGAAATACGTCTATCGCGCCGACGACATCGACAAGCTGGTCGATCTCAAAGTGCTCTCGGCCAAGGAAGCGCAGCGCTTCGATCGCGCGCAGGATTTTCTCTGGACAGTGCGCTGCCATCTCCATTTCATCGCCGGCCGCGCCGAAGACCGGCTGACCTTCGACCATCAAAGCGAAGTCGGCCGCCGCATGGGCTACAATGACCGCGCCGGCATGCGCGGCGTCGAACGCTTCATGAAGCACTATTTCCTGATCGCCAAGGATGTCGGCGATCTGACGCGCATCTTCTGCGCGGTGCTCGAATCGGAGCATCGCCACCAGGCCAAATTCTCGTTGAAGCGCTGGGGCTTCGGCAAGAAATCGTTGGACGGCTTCCTCGTCGATTCCGGCCGGCTCGACGTCGCGAGCGAGGACCAGTTTCAAAAGGATCCGGTCGCGCTGATCCGTCTCTTTTATGTCGCGCAAACCGAAGGCCTCGATATCCATCCGCATGCCCTGCGTCTCGTCACGCAATCCTTGAAGCTGGTCGATGGCGATCTCAGGAACAACGCCGAGGCCAATCGCCTTTTCGTCGAGATACTGACGGCGAAAAAGGTCAGCCCCGAGATCGCGCTGCGGTGGATGAGCGAGGCCGGCGTGCTTGGGCGCTTCGTCCCCGATTTCGGCCGCGTCGTCGCGCAGATGCAATACGACATGTATCACGTCTATACGGTCGACGAGCATTCGCTGTTCGCGATCGGCATCCTCTGGGACATCGAATCGGGCGCGCTTAAGGACGAATTGCCGCTCGCGACCTCGATCTTCCCGACGATCGATTCTCGGCGCGCGCTCTATCTCGCGGTGCTGCTGCACGACATCGCCAAGGGCCGCGGCGGCGATCACTCGATCCTCGGCGCCCAGGTCGCGGAAAAATTGGGACCGCGGCTCGGCTTCAGCGCCGAAGAGGTCGAGACGGTTTCCTGGCTGATCCGCTGGCATCTGCTTTTGAGCAACACCGCCTTCAAATTCGATATCGACGATCCGAAGACCATCCAGGACGTTGTCGACCGCATCCAATCGCCGGAGCGGCTGAAGCTGCTCTTGATCCTCACCTGCGCCGACATCCGCGCCGTCGGCCCCAAAGTGTGGAACGGCTGGAAAGCGGCGCTGCTGCGCGAGATTTATCAGCGCGCCTTCGAGCTGATGTCGGGCGGCATCGATGCGACCGCGCGCGTAGAGCGCGTGCGGCTCGCGCAAGACGCGGTCCGGAAGCTGCTGCCCGATTTCACCGCCGCCGAGGCCGACGCCTTCATCACCAAGGGCTATCCCTATTACTGGCTTTCTTTCGATCCCGAGACGCAGGCGCGGCACGCGCGGCTGGTGCGCGAGGCGGAGCGCAGCGGCGCGCCCCTGACCGTC
>DATGLO010000450.1:0-4870 GCA_035294105.1 Allostellaceae bacterium | reverse complement strand
GAGGTGCCGCTCATCAGCCCGATCGCACGCGAAACTGGGGATGCCATGGCGGCATCTGACGTTTCCCGAGCGTTCCGGTCAAGGTAAGACATAGCTGATGAGCGCCGCGTGCCGCGCGCATCTCGCCCCCCCGGAGACCGTGTTACGACGTACACGGTCGTGCAGGTCTGGGGCCGCAAGCCGGGCTGAGGGGCGGCTGACGCGCTTTGTGAGCGCCGCGAGCTTATGCTAAACGAGCCAGCCATGTCCTCGTCTCGCTCCGATTTTTTGGCCGCCGCCGCGGCGCGCGGCTTCATTCACCAGGTGACCGATCGCGACGCGCTCGCCGCGCTGCTCGCGAAAGGGCCGGTCACGGCCTATGTCGGTTACGACTGCACCGCCGACAGCCTCCATATCGGCAATCTCGTCTCGATCATGTTGCTGCGGCTGTGGCAAAAGACCGGCAACCGGCCGATCGTCCTCATGGGGGGCGGCACCACGCGGGTCGGCGATCCGTCGGGCAAGGACGAGACGCGCAAGCTTTTGAGCGATGCCGATATCGCGAAAAATCTCGCGAGCATCCGCCGCGTCTTCGATCGCTTCCTCACCTTCGGCACGGGACCGACCGATGCGATCATGGCCAACAACGCCGATTGGCTTGACAAGCTGCTCTACATCCCGCTGCTGCGCGACATCGGCCGACATTTCTCGGTCAACCGCATGCTGACGCAAGACAGCGTGCGGCTTCGCTTGGAGCGCGAGCAGCCGTTGAGCTTTCTCGAATTCAACTACATGGTCCTGCAAGCCTACGACTTCCTCGAGCTCGCGCGGCGCCACGACTGCGCCGTGCAGATGGGCGGCTCCGATCAATGGGGCAATATCGTCATGGGTGTCGAGCTCGGCCGCCGCGCCGACAACCGCTCGCTCTTCGGCGTCACCTCGCCGCTCATCACCACCGCCTCGGGCGCGAAGATGGGCAAGACGGCGCAAGGCGCGGTATGGCTCAACGGCGAGCGCCTCAGCGCCTACGATTATTGGCAATTCTGGCGCAACACCGAGGACGCCGATGTCGGCCGCTTCCTGAAGCTCTTCACCGATTTGCCGCTCGATGAGATCGCACGGCTGGAAAGCCTTCAAGGCAGCGAGATCAACGACGCCAAGATCGTGCTCGCCAATGAGGCGACGGCGCTCTGCCACGGCAAGGAAGCAGCCGAGGCAGCCGCCGAAACGGCGCGCCGTGTCTTCGCCGAAGGCGGCATCGGCGAGGATCTGCCGGTGATCGAAGTGCCGCGGACGGAGCTTGAACAAGGTCTCTCGGCGTTGACGGCCTTCCACAAGGCCGAGCTCGCTACGAGCATGAGCGAAGCGCGGCGGCTCTTCCGCGGCAACGGCGCGCGGATTAATGACCAGCCCGTGACCGACGAGAAGCGCGCGTTGACGCCGCGCGACCTCACCGCCGAAGGCGTGATCAAGCTCTCCGCCGGGCGCAAGCGCCACGCGCTGATCAAGGCTATCTAGCCTTATTCTTGCCGCGCAACGCGCGCGGCCTCCCCCGGGTTCAACTTTAGGATGGAACTCGTCTGGAGGAACGCGATGTCGTTCAGGCTTTTCGTTCTTTGCGCTGCGCTCGGCCTCGCCGGTTGCGTCGCCGCGCCATACAGCCCGGATACCGGCTATAGCCAGGGCTACCCTGCTTATTATGGAGCGCCATATCCGGCACCCGCGCCTTACGGGCCCGGCTACGTTGCAGAGGGCCCGCCCCCGGCCCCCGCTTATGCTTGCGGCAGCGGTACCGCGATCGGCGCTCTGGGCGGTGCCGCCGCGGGCGGCCTGGTCGGATCGCAATTCGGCCACGGTTCAGGCAATGCCGGCGCGACCATCGCCGGCATTGCGGGCGGTGCGCTGCTCGGCGGCGCGGCAGGAAATTCGTACGATGAGGCAGCGGGCTGCTGAGAGAAGGGGGATTGCTAAAGCGAAAGAAGGCGCACGCGCCTTAATCCCACCACTTGGCCGCGCAATGCAGCGGCGGCGCCGGAATTCATCATGCCGCGATTGGACCCGGCTGCGGCGCAAGCCACGTGGTAGAATCGCCCATGGCTTTGGCGCAGGCTGCGGGTCGAATACGGCGGAGGAAGCGCGCAGGCGGAACGGCCGCGGGACGGCTGCGCAGCCTTCGTCGCTATCGGCAAAAGCTTGCGAGATCGTGGCGGCGCGCGCATTGGTCGGCACGGACCTTTGCGATCGCTGTGATTCTCGTCGCGATCTGGGCGCCGATCAACCTTGCCTATCAGGCAGCGCATAAGCCCAGCGAGCTGCTTGCGCCGTTCGGCGAGCTCCTGATGAAGAGTCCGAGCGAGACTTGGCAGAGTTACGCGCCGCTCTTCCACCGCTACGCTACCGCGACCGTCAGCCCTGAGCTCCTTGCCGCTTTGGCGCAGGTCGAAAGCGCCGGCGATCCGCTCGTGACGACCTACTGGCGTTGGCGCATCAGCCTCAACCCGTTCGGCATCTATCGCCCCGCCTCGACCTCGGTCGGCATGTTCCAGATGACGGACGGCGCCTTCGCCGAGGCGCGGCAATATTGCATTCGCGATCATCGCGTCGCGGCGGATTCGGGCGATGCACTCTCCAGCCCTTGCGGCTTGAGCGACACGTATTCGCGCATCGTGCCGAGCGACGCGGTCGAACTCGCCGCTATCTATCTCGACCGCAAGCTCACGGCGCTGACGCATAAGCGCAAGGGTGGCGTGCTCACCGCGCAACAGCGCGATCGCCTCGCCGCGATGATTCATCTGTGCGGCGCGGGACCCGCCGAAGATTTTTTACGCTACGGCTTGCATGTCGCACCGGGCCAACGTTGCGGCGATCAGGATGTCGCCGCCTATCTCGCGCGCGTCGACGGCTTCGAGCGGCAATTCGCCGCGCTTGCCCGCGCCGGCGAGCCTTAAGGCTAGCGCACGACGAAGACGAGCTTGCCCTGGAGATGGCGGCCTTCGCTGATGCGATGCGCCTCGGCAGCGTCGGCGAGCTTGTAGCGCGTGATGGCGGGCGGCCATACCGCGCCGATCTCGACCAGCGCATTCATGCGCTCGAGATGAGCCCGGTCGCGCGTCACCGCCGGCCGTAACGTCTCGACATCGCCGCGGGGCACCTTGAAGTTCTCGGGCGCGCCGGCGATCCAGACGAGCCGCCCGCCCGGTTTCAGCACCCGATAGCAACCGGCGCGCACGTCGCCGCCGACGGTATCGAAAACGACGTCGCAATTCGAAACGGCTTCGGCGAAATCTTCTTTCTGATAATCGATGACGCGATCGGCGCCGAGGCTTCTGACATAGTCGTGGTTGCGCGCGCTGGCCGTCGTGATCACTTCCGCGCCGATGAACTTCGCGAGTTGGATCGCGAAGCCGGCGACGCCGCCAGCGCCGCCCTGGATCAGCACCCGCTCGCCGTCTCTGAGCTTCGCAGTATCTTCGATCGCCCACAGCGCGGTCAGGCTGGTCAGCGCCATCGCCGCCGCTTGCTCGTGGCTGAGCTTGGGCGATTTTTTGGCGATGATCGCTGCCTTGGTCGCGATCTTCTCCGCATAAGCGCCTTCCTTGCCCTGATCGGTGACGCCGAAGACCTGATCGCCGAGCTTGAGGTCGGCACCGGCACCAACCGCGCTGACCACGCCCGAGAAGTCGCGACCGAGTATGTAGGGAAAAGTGAGCTTGCTGTAGCCCCCGAGCCGCACCTTGTAGTCGGCGGCGTTGACCGAAGCGGCATGGATGTCGACAACCACCTCGCCCGGTCCCGCAATCGGATCGGGCGCGTCGCCATAGCGCAGCATCTCGGCGCCGCCATGCGCCGTGAGCAATACCGCTTTCATCTCGAGAGCCCTCCCTTTGGCGCGCATTCTAGCGCGCAGCCGAGAGGGCGATAGTGTGGAGTCCTCTCGATTCGAAAGTTCGCTCCGACGCGGCCGCTCCGCCAAGCGGACTTTCGAATCCGGATACCAGCGCGCTACTCCGCGTCGTCCTGATCTTGATCGCCGGACGAGCCGTTCTGATCGTCCGGATCGCCGAGGCGGCTCTGTTGATTCGAGCCTTGCTCGACCTGCTCGAGCTTGGAGAAGGAAGCGGAGACACGGTCGCAATCCGCGGTGCCGTTTTTTACGGCGTCGCGTGCGCTGTCGGCGGCATCGAGCATATATTGCTGCGCCGCTTCGATGTCTTCCTGACTTTCGGCAGAGTCCTTGGTGATCTTGACCGCTTTCTGCGTGGCGTCGGAGACGCGATTCTCGTCGATTTTCTCGCAAGCCGAAGCAGCGCCAAGGATCTGCCCGGCGACCAGCGCAAAGGATTGCGCGTCGCTGATCCCGTCTTGGCCGCCTTGCGGGTCCTGCTGCCCCAAGACGCCGGGATCGCTTCCTTGGCTGGAACCAACCGATGGACCAGCGACCTGAAACACAGCGGCGCCTGCGCCCGCCGGCGCCGCGAGCAGCAAGATCGCCGCGAGGCTCAAGGGAATCCGTCCTGACATTCGTGCCTCCGCACCGGTACCTCTGTTCCACGGGCGGCGCGAAACCCGGGTTCCCGAAAACAATAATGGTTGCACAGCAATAGCGATTTCCCTGGCCCGCACGAGGCCGTAGAATACCGCCGGACGGAGGAAGCAATGCCAATGGACACGGTCAGTTTCCGCGATCTCTCGGTCGAGGAATTCGATACCCGAACCCTGCTCGCCCATGCCAACCAGCAGGCCGTGCAACGCCGCTACGAGGATTTTCTGATCGTCGACGTGGACGGCCATCACTGGGAGATGATGTCTTTTCCCCAGATCGTGCAATACATCGAGGATCCGGTGCTCCGCGACCAGGCGAAGTACCAGGGCTATGGCGGCGGCGGCATCA
>DATGLO010000449.1:0-4444 GCA_035294105.1 Allostellaceae bacterium | reverse complement strand
TCTTAGCCAAAGCTACGACTATTTCGGCGCCGAAGGCGTCGCGCGCTCCTATCGCCGCGGTCTGTGGCGATATCGATAGCCGGCGGCGCTGGTGGAGCAGCTGCCGGCCAATACAGGAGATCCGAGTCGTGGCGACGCGTTTCGAAGGCACCGACAGCTACATCGCGACCGAGGATTTGCGTGTCGCCGTCAACGCTGCGGTCGCGCTCGAGCGGCCGCTCCTCGTAAAAGGCGAACCGGGTACCGGCAAGACCATCCTCGCGCACGAGATCGCCAAGGCGCTCCAAAAGGACCTCATCACCTGGCACATCAAATCGACGACCAAGGCCCAGCAGGGGCTCTATGAATACGATGCGGTGACGCGGCTGCGCGACGGCCAGCTCGGCGACCCCAAGGTCGCCGACATCGCCAACTACATCATCCGCGGCAAGCTGTGGGAGGCCTTCACCGCCGATACGGCGCCGGTGCTGCTGATCGACGAGATCGACAAGGCGGATATCGAATTCCCCAACGATCTCCTCTTGGAATTGGATCGCATGGAATTCTACGTCTATGAGACGCGCGAGACGGTCAGGGCGAAGCAGCGCCCGGTCGTCGTCATCACCTCGAACAACGAGAAAGAACTGCCCGACGCCTTTTTGCGCCGCTGTTTCTTCCACTACATTCGCTTTCCCGATCGCGAGACGATGGCGCGGATCGTCGAGGTGCATTATCCGGGCTTGCAGAAGGCGCTGCTGCGCGACGCGCTCACCGTGTTCTACGAGGTGCGCGACGTGCCGGGCTTGAAGAAAAAGCCGTCGACCTCGGAGCTCCTCGACTGGATCAAGCTGCTGCTGGTTGAGGATGTGTCGGCGGAGACGTTGCGCCAGCGCGATCCGGCAAAGCTCATCCCGCCGCTTTACGGCGCGCTGCTCAAAAACGAGCAGGACGTGCAGCTCTTCGAGCGGCTCGCCTTTCTGCACCGTCGCGAAAGCCGTAGCTAATGCTCGAAGGCTTTCTCCTCGAGCTGCGCGACGCAAAGCTGCCGGTCTCGCTCAAGGAATTCCTCACCTTGATGGAGGCGATGAAGCGCGATGTCGCGTCCTATCGGGTCGACGATTTCTATTATCTCGCGCGCGCGACTCTGGTGAAGGACGAGAAACATCTCGACAAATTCGATCGCGTCTTCGGCCACTATTTCAAGGGCATCGAAAATCTTGCCGACGCGCCGGTGCCGATCCCCGAGGAATGGCTGAAGCGGCTCGGCGAGAAGCTGTTGACGGAGGAAGAAAAGCGCCAGATCGAGGCGATGGGCGGCTGGGAGAAGCTGATGGAGACGCTCAAAGAGCGGCTCGCCGAGCAAAAAGAGCGCCATCAGGGCGGCAGCAAATGGATCGGCACCGAAGGGACCTCGCCTTACGGCGCCTATGGCTACAATCCGGAAGGCGTGCGCATCGGCCAGGAGGAAAGCCGCCATCGCCGCGCGGCCAAGGTCTGGGATAAGCGCGAGTTCCGCAATCTCGACGACCGCGTCGAGCTCGGCACGCGCAACATCAAGCTCGCGCTACGCCGCCTGCGGCAATTCGCGCGCGAAGGCGCCGCGATGGAATTGGATCTCGACGACACGATCCGCTCGACCGCGAAGAATGCCGGCTGGCTCGATCTCAAGCTGCTACCCGAGCGGCACAACGCGGTGAAAGTGCTGCTGCTCCTCGATATCGGCGGCTCGATGGACGGGCATATCCGCACCTGCGCCGAGCTGTTCTCCGCCGCTTCATCCGAATTCAAGCATCTCGAATCGTACTATTTCCACAACTGCCCGTACGAGGCGCTGTGGCCCGACGCGCAACGCCGCCGCACCGAGCAGGTGGCGACGGCGGAAATCCTCCGCACCTACGATCAAAGCTACAGACTGATTTTCGTCGGCGACGCCAGCATGAGCCCCTACGAGTTGAACGAGCCGGGAGCGAGCGTCGAGCATTTCAACGCCGAAGCCGGCGAGGTCTGGCTCAAGCGACTCGTCGGCGCTTACCCGAAAGCGGTTTGGCTCAACCCCGTGCCCGAGCGCTATTGGGACGGAACGATGTCGATCGGCATGATCAAGCGGATCATGGACGATCGCATGTTTCCGCTGACGCTCGAGGGACTCGATCGCGCCATGCGCAAGCTGACGCGTTAGCCGCCTGCGCGGTTACACCGCGGGCGCGCTCGTAGGGTTGGTGTGGCGGCTACGAGCGCGCCCGAAATCAATCAGGCGGCGCTGTGCTTCTTCGGCGGCACGTAGGCCATCGCCGCGTGCTCGGCGCAATAGGGTTTCCCCTGTACCGGCCGCTTGCCGCAGAAGTGAAAGCCGCTCTCGCCGGGATGGCCCAGCGGCCAGGTGCAGCTCGGCGGCGCGATCCCGACCACGCGCCGTGTCGGCGGCCGTTTCAGCGGCGACGGCCGCGGTTTGAGGCTCAGGCGATGCGCCTTGCCAACAACCGCGTTTTTGCTGATTCCCAGCCGGCGCCCGATCTCGGCTGTGGAATGGCCCTCGGTCCAAAGCGAGGCAAGTTGCTCCATGAGTTCCGGCGTCCAGATCGATTCCATGGCTCCCTACCGCATCCTGTGGATAACTGGTCTCGCGACCCCAAGATATAGTAGCATGCTCTTAAGCCAGACGCGAATCGTTTTGCGCTGGGCGGGCCCTTTAAAACCCGCCATCCCGCTCGAAGCCCCAAAACGGGCTTAGCCGATCAGTTGGATGGTCGAGGCTTCGCGGCCGCGGCGCGCTTGCGCCACTTGCATCCGGACGTTCTGGCCCGGTTGCAGATCGTCGATCCCGGCCCGCCGCAGGGCGGTCACATGGACGAACACGTCCTTGCCGCCGTCGCTGGGCAGGATGAAGCCGAAGCCGCGCGCCGGGTCGTACCATTTGACCACGCCGTCGACCTGCTCGGTCGGACCCGAAGCGCCGCTACCGCCATCGTTGTAATCGCGACGCGGCGGTCGGGCGTCGCGCGGCGGCCGCGGCGTCGCGCTCGACGCGTCGAGATCCAACACCTGAGTGGCTGCCCGGCCTTTCGGGCCTTGCACCCATTCGAATGTTATGTCGGCGCCGTCGGGCGCTTCACTGAAACCCGATCTCTCGAGGACGGCGAGCGGAAGAAAAACGTCGCCCGATCCATCATTCGGCACGATGAAGCCGAAGCCTTTGCTCCGGTTGAACCACTTAATCTTGCCTGAAAGACGTTCGCCGCCCCCCGGCGGCATTTGAGACGCATTCATAGGACCACCCACGAGCAAAGCGCTGCCTTGCCGCCCCCGCGGAGGTCAAAATCGCAAACCCCCCGGTTGCGACGGCATAACTCTATTTCTACTTGGGCTTGGTGGCAAATAGTAAATAATTGATAGCCAGTTCATTTCCGAGACGCCACGCGTCGCGCCACGGATCGTAGATGAGGCCGCTCATATCTTCGACACTCAGCCCGGCATGACGCACATCGCGCGCCAATTCGGAAGGCCGGCGGAATTTTCGATAATCGTGCGTGCCGCGTGGCAGCCAGCGCAGCAGGTATTCGGCGCCGACGATGGTCGCGACATAGGCTTTCGGCGTTCGATTGATCGTCGATAACAGCAACGCGCCGCCGGGCTTCACGAGGCTCGCCGCCGTGGCGATGAAAAGCGTCGGGTCGGCAGCGTGCTCGACGACCTCGAGCGCCAGTACGACATCGAACCGCCGCTTGCCCGCGGCAAGATCTTCGGCCGCCGCTGCGCGATAGTCGATGGAAAGCCCTTGCGGCGCCGAGTGAGCGCGCGCGACGGCGAGCGCCGCCGCGTCGGCATCGATGCCGGTCGCAGCAAAGCCCAGCCGCGCCAAGGGCTCGCAAATGAGCCCGCCGCCGCAGCCGATGTCGAGGGCTTCAAGGCCGGCGAAGGGCGCGCGCGCTTTGATGTCGCGCGCGAAATGGGCGGCGAGACGGTCGCGTATATAACCGACTCGCGCGGGATTGAGGCGATGCAGCGGGCGGAACGCGCCGTTCTCGTTCCACCAATCCGGGGCGATCGCCGTAAAGCGCTCGACCTCCGCGGCATCGATCGTCGCGCCACGAATCGCGGCCATGCCTTGTCCTTCGCTGTGATTGCCTTCCCGGATGAGAGTATGTATAGGCCGACGCGTGCCGGCAATGCGGTGATTGCCGACGATTCGAAAAGGAATCGGCCCGATATTCGGGCCTGAGCAGGGTTGCGAAGGAGCATGGCGCGCATCGTGCAAAAATTCGGCGGCACGTCCGTCGCCGATATAGAACGGATCAAATCCGTGGCGCGCCGCGTCAAGCGCGAGGCCGATGCCGGCAACCAGGTCGCGGTGGTGGTTTCGGCGATGGCCGGCGTCACGAACCAGCTCGTCGCTTGGACCAACAGCTTTGGCGCATTGCCCGATCAGCAGGAATACGACGTCGTTGTCGCCTCGGGCGAGCAG
Organism: Allostellaceae bacterium; assembly: GCA_035294105.1. Taxonomy (GTDB): domain Bacteria; phylum Pseudomonadota; class Alphaproteobacteria; order ATCC43930; family CGMCC-115725; genus CAIKMD01. The sequence goes on along the minus strand of DATGLO010000449.1, from coordinate 3 downwards.
GTG
>DATGLO010000448.1:0-2813 GCA_035294105.1 Allostellaceae bacterium | reverse complement strand
AGCCGGCCAAGGAATGGTATGCGCGGGTCAAATCGCGCCCGAGCTTCCGGCCGATTCTCGCCGACCATCTCCCGGGCACGCCGCCGCCCAAGCATTACACCGACCTCGATTTCTGAGGTTCTTCTTTGCATTGAGCATGTTTAACTTTTCGAAAAGAAGCGGCCTGCGTCTTTTCGAAACGATCGTGCGCTCGCGGCTCAGGGCTTTTTCGCGGTCGCCGGGCCGGTGAGGAGGTTTCCCGCCGGCGAGGGCTGCTCGGCGAGATGCGCCAGGTTGTCCTCGGCCGAGGTCGCGGCGGGCGATCCCGGCGCCATCTGCGCGACCCGCTGCCAATCCGCCCTGGCGCCGGCGTCGTCATTCTTCAGCCGCCGGATATTGCCGCGCTCCAACAGGCCCGCGACGGAGTTGGGATCGAGGCGCAGCGCGCGCTCGACATCGTCGAGCGCGAGGTCGAGGCTCCCGAGCTGGCGATAGGCCGAGGCGCGATAGACGAGCGCGTCGATGCGCTTCGGATCTTGCTCGAGCACCGTATTGAGATCGTCGATCGCGTCGAAGAGCTTGCCGCCGAGAGCAAAGGCTTCGGCGCGGTCGATCAGCAGTTCCGCGTCCTTCGGCTTGAAGGCGAGGGCCGCATCGAACGCGGTCTTGGCTTGGTTCGGCTGATTGGCCAGCAGCCAAGCCTGTCCCGCCTGTTCGAGCGCGTCGGCGCGCATGTCGGGGCCCTGCTGAAGCATGGCATTGGCGAGCCCTTCGAGCTGGGTCGCGGCTTCGGCATATTTTTTGAGCCCAACCAAAGCGACGGCGGCGCAATGCTGGGCAGGGAAGCCGCCGCCGATCGCGTACCACGCCTCGGCATCGTCATAGGCCTTCTGCGGATTGCTATTCGCCTGCTGCAGGCACCGACTGTAATGCTCCGCGTCGGGCAGCGGCGGCGGCGGCAGCACGCCCCGCCGCGCTTCGGGCGCGGCTGCCGCGCCGGCACCGGCGGCCCCGAGCGCCAGCATCGCGGCGACAAGGCTGAAGGCGAAGGCTCGGCTGCGCTTACTCGCCGGCTTCGCGCACGGCATGGCCCGGAGCCCCGGCAGTGCCGAGCGCCGGCGCGGCTTCGCTGCCGCGCGAGAACAAGAGCCGGAATTTCTCGAGGTAGAGATAGATCACCGGCGTGATGAAGAGTGTCAGCGACTGCGACACGACGAGGCCGCCGACCACGACGAGACCGAGGGGACGCCGCAACTCGGCGCCTTCGCCCCACCCGACGGCGATCGGCAAGCCGCCCATGATCGCCGCCATGGTCGTCATCATGATCGGCCGGAAGCGGAGGCAGCAGGCTTCGAAGATCGCCTCATCGGCGTTGGCCCCGGCTTGCTGCCGCTGCAAGGCGAAGTCGATCATCATGATCGCGTTCTTCTTCACGATGCCGATCAGCATGACGATGCCGATGATCGCGATGACGCTCATATCCATGTGGAAGAGCTCGAGCGTCAGCAATGCGCCGAGGGCCGCGGCGGGGAGACCCGACAAGATCGTGATCGGATGGATGAAGCTCTCGTAGAGAATGCCGAGCACGATGTAAATCACGATCACCGCGGCCGAGAGCAGCAGGCCCTGGCCCTGCAGGGCCTGCTGGAAGACTTGGGCATTGCCCTGGTAGCTCGTGCTGACGGTGACCGGCAGGTTCACGTTGCGCTCGAGCTGCGCGATCTCGTTGACGGCGGTGCCGAGCGGGAAGCCCGGTTGCAAGTTGAACGAGATCGTCACCGAGGGCAGTTCGCCCTGATGGTTGACCGTCACCGGGCCGATGCCGGTGCTGATGGTGGCGAGCGCATCGAGCGGCACGGGCTGGCCGCTCGAACTCTTTAGATAGATTTTCGACAGATCGCTGGGGCCGGTCTGGAAGGATTTTTGCAGCTCGAGGATGACCTCGTAGCTGTTCGCGGGCTCGTAGATTGTCGAGATCTGGCGCGTGCCGAAGGCGCTGTAGAAGGTGTTGCGCACCTGGTCGAGGGTGATACCGAGCTGCGCCGCCTTGTCGCGATCGATGTTGATGATCGCGAGGCGATTTCGCAGCTGAAGATCGGAATTGACGTCCTGGAATCCGGGCAATTGCGTGATCTTCTCACGCATCTCCTGGCCGTATTTGTAAAGCTCCGCCGTGTCGCCGTCCTGCAGCGTGTATTGATACTGCGCCTTCGCCGGGCGGCCGCCGAGATTGATGTCTTGCAACGGCTGGAAGTAGGCGTTGATGCCGAGGACGCGCGCCATCTTGGGGCGCAATTCCTGAATGATCTGCGTCGCTGACAGCGCGCGCTGATCGCGCGGCTTCAACTGGATGAATAATCCACCCGTGTTCTCGGACTGGTTGCTGCCGCTGACGCCGTTGAAGGCGACCACGTCGGCGACGTTTGGGTCGTCCTGGATCACCTTTGCCGCGGCGAGGGTGTGCTCCGCCATGGCCGGCACCGAGATGTCTTGCGCCGCTTCGACATAGCCGATGATCGTGCCGGTATCGACGAGCGGGAAAAAGCCCTTCGGGATCGTGGCGAAGACGTAGCCCGCTGCGGCGAGCGAGCACAGGGTGACGAACAAGGTCGTGCGGCGCCACCGCATCACGAACGAGAGGCCGCGGCGATAGCCGCCAAACAACGCGTTGAAGCCGCCTTCGGAGACGCGATAGAGCCAGTTGTGCTTCTCGCCGTGATGCGCCTTCAAGAGGCGCGAGGCGAGCATCGGCGTCAGGGTCAGCGAGACGAAGCCCGAGATCAGGATCGTCATGCTGATCGTGACCGCGAACTCGCGGAAGACGCGGCCGACGA
>DATGLO010000447.1:0-6742 GCA_035294105.1 Allostellaceae bacterium | reverse complement strand
ATCGATGATCGCACGCACTTCGCCGACGATCGAGGAGACATTGATCTTCTCGATATAGACCGTCATGCGGCCGGCTTCGATCTTCGAGAGGTCGAGAATGCCGTTGATGAGATTCAGGAGATGCGTGCCGGCATTCTCGATCTTCGAGAGGTCCGGCAGGTAATCCTCCTGCCCGTCGTCGCTCGCCTCTTCCTGCAGCATCTGGCTGTAGCCGATGATGGCGTTGAGCGGCGTCCTGAGCTCGTGGCTCATGTTGGCGAGGAAGTCCGACTTGGTGCGGCTCGCCGCTTCGGCCGCCTCCATCGCGCGCATCAGCTCCTGCTCGGCCTTCTTGCGCTGGGTGATGTCGGTATAGATCGCGATGAAGCCGCCGCCGGCGATCGGGTTGCGGTGGATCTCGATCACCGAGCCGTCGGGACGCACGCGCTCATACGTCGCTTTTTGCCCCAGAGTCGCGAGGCGCTTTTGCACCTCGGCCTCGATGTCGACGTTCTCGCCGAATTCGCCGCGGGCGCCGGTGAAGCGCAGATATTCGTCGAAGGTGTGCTCGCGATCGAAGAATTCCTCGGGCAGGTCGAGGAATTCGCGCATCGGCGAATTCCACAGGATCATCTTGTGGTCGGCGTCGAACATGGCGACGCCCTGATCCATGTTCTCGAGCGTCGCGCGCAGCTCGATCTCGGCGCGTTTGCGCTCGGTGATATCGGTGAAGATCGCGATGAAGCCGCCGCCGGCGATCGGATTCCGGGTGATCTCAAGCACCCTGCCATCGGGCCTGATGCGCTCGTAGGTGATTTTGTGCCCGAGCGTCGCCAGGCGTTTCTGGATCTCGGCGTCGAGATCGATATCGTGACCGAACTCGCCGCGCGCGCCGACATAGCGCAGATAGTCGACGAAGGTGTGCTCCTGATCGAAGAACTCGTCGGGCAAATCGAGAAGCTCGCGCATGCGCGCGTTCCACAGCACCATTTTGAGATCGGCGTCGTACATGGCGACGCCCTGGACCATGTTCTCCAACGTCGCGCGCAGCGACACCGCGCTCTGTTCCGCGACGCTCGTCTGCTCGGCGATGACCTTCTCGTGATGCTCGCGGCCGCGGGCGATCGTCCGCGCGAGGCCGCCGATCTCGTCGTTACGGGCGACGGGCATTTTATTGTTGCCTTCGGGGTGCCGGATCGCCTCGCGGATCTGCGCGATCGGCAAAGCGATCGCCCAATAGGCGGTGAGGCCGATAACGATGGCCGCCGCCGCGGCAACCAGCACCGAGGCCGCCGCCGATGTCGCAAAACCGCCGGAAATCTGCGGCAGCGCGACGAGGAGCGCAATCTCCGCCGCCAGGATGACGACGAAAGCAACAACGGCGATGCGCCAGCACAGGCGGCTACGTAGTGGAGACGGCATGTCGATAGGCCCCCGTCGATTAGTAAATCAGAGCCCCGCCGGTAGCAAGAAAAGCCGCCGGCGGCGGGCTTTCGGCCTCCTCCGGCTCGACCGCTCGCGGGAAATATGATATCGAGCGCGCCGTTGCGGCTAAGCGGGCCTTGATGAAGGCAAAGTCGTGAGCGACGAGCGGCTGAGATTGCGCATCGCCAACGATCTCGCGGAGCTGACGCGGGTGGCCGAAGCCGTCGATGAATTTTGCGCCGCGCATGCCTTGCCCGCCGATTGCGCTTTCAAGCTCAACGTCGCGCTCGAAGAGCTGCTGACCAACACCGTCTCCTACGGCTATGACGATGCGGCGCGGCACGAGATCGCGCTCGATATCGCGCTCGAGGGCGATGCGATCGTCGTCGAGTTGAGCGACGATGCGCGGCCTTTCGATCCGCTCGACGCGCCGCCGCCCGATCTCGATTCGCCGATCGAGGAGCGCCGTGTCGGCGGTCTCGGCGTTCATCTGGTCAAAACGATGATGGACGATGTGGCTTATGCTTATCGCGACGGCCGCAACCATGTGCGGCTGCGCAAGCGCATCGGCGGCGAAAAGCCCTGAGCGAGGGCCGAGCCGTAGATCAGCTCGAGACCAGCCGCAGCGCCAAGGCGGTGATGTCGTCGGATTGCGGGCAGGTGGCGGCGAAATCGCGTACCGCCCGCACCGTCTCGCCGATCATGCGCGCGAGCGGCGCGTCGGTGAGACCGCGCAACCGCTCCTCGAGCCGCTCTTTGCCGAAGAGCGCATCGTCGGGCGCCATCGCTTCGGTGATTCCGTCGGTGAACAGATAGAGCGCTTCGCCCGGCGCGAGGCGCAACTCGCCGGTCTCGTATTTCCAGGCGGGATTGACGCCGAGCGCGATGCCTTGGGGACCAACGGCCGGCGCGATCCCGCCGGCGCCGAGGCGGTAGGCCGGATCGTGGCCGGCGTTGCAGAATAAGACGAGGCCGCTTTTCGGATCGACGATGCCGAAGAACAACGTCACGAACATCATCATCTCGTTGTCGGCGCAGAGCTCGCCATTGACGCGCGCGACGATATCGCTCGGCAACGCCGCGCCGCCTTCCGCGCGCCGCAACAAGCCGGTGACGACGCGCAGCAAATTCTTGGTCCGCGCCATGAACATCGCTGCGGCGACGCCTTTGCCAGAGACGTCGCCGATGAGGAAGGCGAGCCGTCCATCCTCGGTCGGAAAGAAATCGTAGAGATCGCCGCCGACCGCGCGCGCCGGCTCCATCATCGCGAAAATCTCGAGCGGCTGCTCGGGCGTGGGCGCGGGAAAGACGCTCGGCACCATGCTCATCTGCAGCCGGCGCGCGGATTCGAGCTCGGCCTCGATGCGCGCGAGATGCGCCTTGACCGCATCGCGCAGGGCCTTCTGCTCGAGGGTCGCGCTCACCCGGGCGCGCAGCAGGGTCGGATTGAAGGGCTTGGGCAGATAATCGACCGCGCCGAGCTGAATGCAGCGCACGATGCTGTCGATCTCGTTGAGCGCCGAGATCATGATCACCGGCAGCTCGTGCAGCTTGCCATCGGCCCTCAAGCGCTCCAGCACCTGATAACCGTCGCATTTCGGCATCATGACATCGAGCAGCACGAGGTCGAAGACCTTGTCGGCCAAGAGCGCCAGCGCTTCTTCGCCATCGGCGGCGGTGACGACGTCGCGATAGCCTTCGCGGTTGAGGCGCCGCGTCAAAAGATGGCGGTTGTCCTCGACGTCATCGACCACCAGGATTCGCGCGCCGGTGATGTCGGACGCCGGATTTGCTTGCGCGCCGCTTTCCTCGCCTGCCACCCGCGCCCTCCGCTTTTCGCGCCGACAACAACTCTAATCGGTCCGCCGCAGCGACGCCACGGCTCTTGCCGCGTTCGGACGTCGCCGCTTCATGTCGTGTCGCTGTCGAAGGTCCGGCGCCGGGCACCAGGGATATCCCGCCGCTCAATCAGTGACGAAGCCGTAACAGTGACGTAAATCGTCGCGCCTTGATCGGGCGAGCGTGCCGAGGCATGAGTCGGGCGCGTTGGAAAAACGATGTCGTCGAGAGGATGAGGCTATGGAGCGATTTGGCGTAGGACAGCCGGTACCGCGTGAGGAAGATCCCTATCTGCTGCGCGGCAAGGGACGGTATGTCGACGATGTGCGGCTCTTGGATCTCGCCCGCGCCGTCGTGCTGCGCTCGCCCCATGCCCATGCGCGCATACGCGGCATCGATATCGAGGCGGCCAAGAAATCGCCCGGGGTGCTGCTGGTGCTGACGGGCGAGAGCCCGGAGGTCGCGTCGCTCGGCTTGCAAGTGCCGCGCATGCCGAGAAAGCGTCGCGACGGCTCGCCTGGCTTTATCGCGCCGCAGCCGCATTTGGCACGCGGCGAGGTGCGCTATGTCGGCGACCCGGTTGCCTTCGTCGTCGCCGAAACGGTGAACCAGGCGAAAGACGCCGCCGAGCTGATCGAGGTCGATTACGAGCCGCTGCCGGCGCTGGTCTCGACCGCCGATGCGGTCGAGCCCGGCGCGGTCAAGGTCTGGGATACCTGCCCCGACAACGTCGCGTTCTATCACGAGGTCGGCAACAAGGCGGCGGTCGAAGCGGCTTTCGCCGGGGCCGCGCATGTGATCAAGCATCGCATGGTGATCAATCGCATTACCGCGAATTCGATGGAGCCGCGCGGCAGCCTCGCCGAATACGACGACCGCGAGGGCCGCTACGTCATCCGCTGCACCTTGCAGGCGCCGCATCGCAGCCGCGCCATCTTCGCGCAATTGCTGAAAGTGCCGGAAAAGAACGTGCATGTGATCTGCGAGAATGTCGGCGGCGGCTTCGGCATGAAGGGCTCGCTCGGCTCGGAATATGTGCTGACCGCGGTCGCGGCGAAAATCCTCCATCGCCCGGTCAAATGGATCGCGGAGCGTTCCGAAGGCCTCATCTCGGACGAGCAAGCGCGCGACAACGTGACGGAAGCTGAGCTCGCCCTCGATAAGGACGGCAAGTTCCTGGCGCTGCGGACCCGGACGCTCGCCAATATCGGCGCTTATCACACCTCCGATCGCGCCGCCGGCCCGCCGCTCTCCAATCTCGGCTCGCTCGCCGGCACCTACACGACGCCGGCGCTTTATTGCGAAGTGCTGGGCGTGATGACGCACAGCATGTTGACCGGCCATTACCGCGGCGCCGGCCGGCCCGAGGCGTCTTATGTGATCGAGACGATGGTCGACCTCGCGGCACGCAAGCTCAACATCGATCCGGCGGAGATCCGGCGCCGCAACACGATCCCGCCGATCGCCGCGCCATATAAGACCGGCCTCACCTTCGTGCTCGACAGCGGCGATTTCGGCAAGAATCTTGGCGACGCGCTGAAGCTCGCCGATTACGCCGGCTTCGCCAAGCGCTTCGAGGAGTCGAAGAAGCGCGGCAAGCTGCGCGGCATCGGCGTCACCAACACGATCGAAGGCACGGCGGGCGGCATGCTGGAGCATGCCGAGATTCGCTTCGACTTCAGCGGCACCCTGACCCTGCTGATGGGCACGCACGATCACGGCCAGGGCCACGGCACCACCTTCAAGCAGATCCTCTGCGACAAGCTCGGCCTCTCGCCCGAGCAGATCCGCTATCGCAACGGCGACACCGACGAGGTGATGACCGGCACCGGCACTTTCGGCTCGCGCTCGACCGCCTGCGGCGGCTCGGCGCTGACCATCGCCGCCGAGAAGGTGATCGCGCGCGGCAAGAAGCTTGCTTCACATCTGCTCGAAGCCGCCGAAGCCGATATCGTTTTCGAAGGCGGCAAATATTCCGTCGCCGGCACGGATAAATCGATCACGCTCATCGATGTCGCGAAGGCATCCTTCATGCCCGGGCGCTTGCCGCGCGGCGCGGAGATGGGACTTTACGAGACCGGCACCTATGACGGCGGCGCGCCGACTTTCCCCAACGGCTGTCATATCGCCGAGGTCGAGATCGACGAAGCGACCGGCGCGATCGAGATGGTGCGCTATGTCGCGGTCGACGATTGCGGCCGCGTCATCAATCCGCTGCTCCTCGAAGGCCAGATGCATGGCGGCATCGCGCAGGGCGTCGGCCAGGCGCTGATGGAAGACCTGGCCTTCGATCCGGAATCCGGGCAAGTCATGTCCGGCTCGTTCATGGATTACGCCATGCCGCGCGCCACCGATTTCTGCGACTTCGAGATGGAAAGCAACGAAGTGCTGGCGAAGACCAACCCGCTCGGCGTCAAGGGCGGCGGCGAGGCGGGCACGGTCGGCGGCTTGGCGGCGATGATGAACGCGATCAACGACGCGCTCGCCCGTGCCGGCGCGCCCTACGTGCAGATGCCGTGCACGCCGCAAAAGGTTTGGCAGGCGCTGCAGGCCGCAAGGATGAAGCAAGCGGCCGAGTAGCCGGCCGCGCTTGCGGCGCCGCTTGGTTCGGCGCCGCCGCCGCGCTATGGAATCGCGGCGGAGGAAAGCCATGGTCAAAGCTCAAGCGCGCGAATCGGGCTTCGTCGGGATCGACGCGGCGATTTTCGGCGCCCGGGACATGCGCCAAGCCCGCAAGCTGTTCGCGGATTTCGGGCTAACGAAGAAGCGCGACACCGCCGCGCGCCTGGTCTTCGCCACCGAGATCGGCAGCGAGATCGTCATCCGCCCAAGCCGGGCGAAAGACCTGCCGCCGCCGATCAGCCCGACCGGGCAATTCCGCGAGGTGATCTGGGGCGTTAAAAGCACCAAGGACGTCGCGCGCATCGCCGCCGATCTCACGCGCGATCGCGAGGTCCACGCCGATCGCGACGGCACCATCCATGCGATCGACGATTCCGGCATTCATTTCGGCGTGCGCGTATGGCGGCATGGGCAAGAGCCGAAGCGCGCGGCCTCTTTGCCGCTGAACGCGCCGGGCGCGCGCGGCCGGGTCGATGCGCCGAGCCCGATGTACGAGCGCGCGCGGCCGTTCCGTATCGGCCATATCGTCTTCACCGTGCCCGACGTGCCGAAAGCCGAGCGCTTTTATATCGAGCGGCTCGGCTTCTCGCTTTCCGATCGCTATGCCGGCGGCGCCGCAACCTTTCTGCGCTGGGCGCCGCGCTCGGACCACCACAATCTTTTCATGTTCCGCCTGCCGAGCCGCGTCACCGATCTGCATCATCTCGCCTTCGAGGTGCACGACATTCACGAAGTCTTCGGCGGCGGGCTGCATTTCACCCGCCTTGGCTGGAAGACCGCAGTCGGTCCGGGCCGGCATCCGATCTCGTCGGCCTATTTCTGGTATTTCGCCAACCCGCTCGGCGGGATGCTGGAATATTTCTCCAATCCCGATTTC
>DATGLO010000446.1:0-2739 GCA_035294105.1 Allostellaceae bacterium | reverse complement strand
CCGGCATGGCGACCTTGATATGGCCGTTCGATGCCTTCTCGACCGCGTCGGCCCAGGGCTGGTAAACGCCGACGAAAAAGGACGACGCGCGCGGCATGACGACATTCATCGTCAGCGTCGTATCGGCGCGCGCCGGCGCCTGCCACGTGAGCAGCGCCAGCGCGATGCCGCCAAACGCAAGCGATCGGTAGATCGGCCGAGCCATTGTTCCCTCCCTGTCCCTCTTGCGGCTTCTTGCCGGCAAAACTATTCGACCCTTGGCGTGCTGTCGAGCAGGTTGACGCGTGCGGCTGTCGCCCATCAAGCTGCGCGACCGTGGGCAGAAACGGAGGCAGGCCATGATTATCGACATCTACAATCATTTTATGCCGAAGCCGTTTCTCGACCGGCTCGGCGACCTCGTGCCCGGGCACATCGTCTTGAAGGCGTTTCCGCGCTTGCGCACGCTGTGGGATTTGGACGCGCGCCTCAAGCTGCTCGACCGCTTCGGCGAGTACCAGCAAGTATTGTCGCTCGCCAATCCGCCGCTCGAGCTCCTGGGCGGCCCCGAGGAGACGCCCGAGCTCGCACGCATCGCGAATGACGGCCTTGCGGAGCTTTGCCGCAAAGAGCCGAGCCGCTTCCCGGCGTTCATCGCGTCGATGCCGATGAACAACGTCGCGGCTTGCCTTACCGAGATCGATCGCGCCGTCGGGGCGCTCGGCGCGCGCGGCATTCAGATCTTCACCAACGTCAACAACAAGCCGCTCTCGGCGCCGGAATTCAGGCCGATCTTCGAAAAGATGCGCGCGCTCGATCTGCCGATCTGGATTCATCCGATCCGCGGGCCGAATTTCCCCGACTATGTCGGCGAAAGCGCGTCCGAGGCCGAGATCTGGTTCACCTTCGGCTGGCCTTACGAGACGACGGCCGCGGTGACGCGCCTCATCTATTCGGGGATTTACGACGAGCTGCCGGGCCTCAAAATCATCACCCATCACATGGGCGGGATGATCCCCTATTACGCCGGCAAGATCGATTTGGGTTTCAGCCAGATCTTCTTCGGTGCCACCGACCGCAACCCGGCGGCAGAGCAGGCGGGGCTGAAGCTCAAGCCCGTGGAGTATTACCGCATGCTCTATGCCGATACCGCGCTCAACGGCAACATCGCCGCGACCCGATGCGGCCATGCCTTCTTCGGCAGCGATCATTGTCTCTTCGCGACCGACGCCCCGTTCGATGCGGAGCAGGGCCGATGGCTGATCGGCGGCACGGTCGAGGCCGTTGGCGCGGTCGAAGCCTCGGCCGCCGAAATCGCCCGAATTCGCGCCGAGAATGCGCGGGCTTTGTTAAGGCTCGAAGGCTGAAGCACGGCCTTTGTTTTGCGCCGGGTCCAAGCTTGGCCTAGACTCTCGCGGCGCGGCAAAGGGTGGAATCGGGGTATGAGAGTCGAGTTGAAGGGATCGTTCTGGGAGATCGCAACGCTGTCCTTGGCGGGGCTGAGCCTTTTGCTCGTCATCGTCAATGCGGTGCTGGTGGTGCGTAACCAATCGATTCAGGTCGACGTCAACGAGCGCCAGCAGGTCATCAATCAAGGACTGCAATTTGCGCGCCTTCGCCAGGCCATCGCGCAATTGCTCGGCAATGTGGCCATCAGCAAACAGGACCATGACATCAGCGAGCTGCTGGCGCGCCACGGCATTTCCGTGAACGCGGGGCCCGCGCCTTCCGCCGCGCCCGCGGCGCCGCAGGGTAAGTGATCATGCTCATAGAGCGCGCGGTCACGGTGCTGGCGGTGGCGTTTTTTCTTACCGTCGCCTTTCAAACCTACGAGCTTGTCGCGCAGCATTCGAACTTGGTCATCGTCCGCAACGGTCAGGAAGCGCCGCTCGAGCAAGCGGTGCAAGTCCGCGAAGACACCGAGGCGCTGGCCGGCGAAACCGCTGCGCTCGCCGACAAAGGCAATGCGAATGCGCGCCAGGTCGTCGACGCGATGCGCAAGCAGGGGATCGCACTGCGTGCGCCGCACGCGCCCGCGAGCGCCGCGTCTCCCGCGAAGCCGTAATCGCGTCGGTCATGGCGCTCGTCATCACCGGTGCGTCCGGCTATATGGGCCGTCGCGGCGCGGCTCTTGCTCGATCGCGGCGTTTCGGCGCGCGAGTTCGTCCTCGTCGGCGTCACGCCTGAAAAGCTGGCGCAATTCGCCGCACGCCGGCGAGGAACCGGTTTTCACCTAACCGACAAAGAGGCCATCATGGCGCAGTCCCTCGACAAGCTCTCGCTCAGCGATGCGGAGCGATCGGCATCCGAGCGGATCAAGGCGGGCGAGGTCGCGGATTTCGTGGGCGCTGCGGAGAAGCCGCCGATCCGCGCTGCCGTTCTCGATGTGCTGGCGCTATCGGCGCCGCCCCGTGGCATTCGGGTCAGGGGCGCGCGCATCGACGGGGCGCTCGATCTCAGGGATGCGCCGCTGAACGTGCTCGCGCTCGACGATTGCGATATCGCGGAGACGCTTCAGCTCGACGGCGCTAAGCTCGGCCGCTTGTCGATCGTCGGCAGCCGCCATTCGGGGCTGCGCGCGCGCGGCGCGACCATCGAGGGCCAGGTCGATTTCGCTGGCGCCAGGCCGCTGGCGAAGGAATCCTGGATCGATCTCGGCTCGGCGCATATCCGCGGCTCGGTCGACGGTTGCGATGCGCAGCTCGAAGCGCCGCCCGCGCGCGCCAAAGAGAACGTGCCGCCCTGGGACCACAACTACGC